>JAYSRH010000325.1:0-3423 GCA_043721115.1 Fibrobacteria bacterium
CCTTGTCTCGTCGGTGTTGGATTCCCTTCGTCAGGGCTCCAGGTTTGGATTCGATACCTCCTATCCATAGCTCATGCCAATCGCACTCACGCCTTTTGCGAAGGCAAAAGTCGCGCCGGTAACGCTACGGCTTTCGACTTTCCAGTCGAAAACCTTCGCCCGTGCTCGCAGGTTAATGCAAAGTTATACGGCTGAAGAAAATAAAATTACTTTTAACTATCAACTTTCATTAATAACAAGAAATTTATGCGGCAGTCCCTAAGTCAAAGGAAATAAATGGATTTAATTCGAAAGCTGAACTCAGTCGGTAAGACATCATTTGTTGAAAACTTCGAACTGTTTAAGAAATACGCAAATGGAAAAATAGCCCAAAAGGCGGCTATCGAACATCTCATGGAATTGGGTGTTAGCAATAAGAACGGTGCCTCTATTCGGATTGGAAATGCGAAATTAATATTTGAAGCTGCCAAGGAAAATGAAGCATTGGAAATAATATCAAATTCTGCAAAGGTCCCAAGACCCATCGCGTTACGAGCATTGAAATTAATAAAATAAAACTTATAGGCTTAGGCGAGACTATAATGGCTACCTTTTTTTAGACTATTTCGTATTTGAAATAAATGATAGCGGAATTTTTGACTCGATTTTAATAAAGGAATTGAATGAAAAAATATATTTATCGTTTCTGGAATTATTTGAACACAATATTTTTGGGATCATTTACCGTAACATTGATTTCTGGATGCGCCTCCTCAAAAATGGTTCGGTATCAAGTTGACAGCACACCACCTGGAGCTCAAATTGAAGTTGATGGCGTTTCAATGGGAAAGGCTCCAACAAGTTTCGAATTGCAATGTAGTAAACGGTGGGTTGGAATGGCAGTTGCTCCCGGAGGCTGGGAATACGACAAAGTCGTTTATGAAGTAATTGCATATCCAACAAAAGACAATCCTGGCTTATCACAATCAAAAGGAGTTAACGCTTGTCAGATTCAACAAGAACAAGGTTTCCTTCATTTCGATTTAACTCTTGATGCTGTAGCGCCACTTCAACGTTTAGATGTCAATATAAATCAGGGGGACAAATCAAAATCATTGGACGACACGATTAGGACTCTAAAACATCTGCGTGATCAAGGGCTTTTAACAGAAGATGAGTATCAGCTAAAAGTTGACAAGGCCATTAAAAATGAATCTCGTTAAATGCACCAATTGGTATAAACATTTCTTCATGCCAAAATTCAAAGACCGCCCCCAAAGAAATACCGATCCCCACATCGCCTAACACCACCATGCTGCTTCACTCGACCGTCAATTCTTCGCATTCCCTACTCGCTCGGGGCTTCGCCCAAATGGGTTTTGCGGAGTGCCCGGCAATGCAGACTGGGTTTAGGCTGCACAAACTTTCCCTGAAATCTTCTCCAGCGGTCTACGTTAGTTTGCCTCAACCCGTCTTTATTGCAAGCTACGGGTTCGGGCTTCGGGGTCGGTACTTCCCACTCCGCCCGAATCCTCGCTTTTCGGGCATCTCCTCAAAACCCACTTCAGCATGGCAAACGTTAGGCGAAATGGGGCTCAAAAAGATGCCCTTCAGGCAATTGATAAAAAACTATTTTTTGTGGGCGGGGAGATTAAAATGAAGTCAAAAATATTTGGGGTAGGAAAATCAAATGAAATTATTTTTATAATACTTGGATTTTCATTCCTATTTTACCTATGCAGCAGGAATGGAGAAGAAACGGCTCAAGAATCGTCTAGCGAATCTCCGCCGTCATCAGCAGATAGCTATTTATATGCAGGTGAAGCTAAATACATTCCAATGGCTAGAACAAAAGAAGCACTTGATAAATATGTAAAGTTTTCTATCGCAAGAGATAATTTTGGGATGAACTTTCTAATTTCTTCGGGCGCAGTATTAAACGTTCCTTCCAAAACGAAGGTATTAATCCTTGATCGTGGATTTGTCCAAACTGAGGTAAGAATACTGGAAGGAGAATACACCGGGCATTCTGGTTGGCTTCCAGCGGAATGGGTAAAATAAGTGATACTCAGGGTCATATCAATAGTAGTCAACAAGAATGCGATCGGCAGTTACGCCGATTATGCTAGGCTATTCGGCTTTCCAGCCGAATAATTAAGCCCGTGGTCGCTTGTTACAAAAAAAATAAACGAACAGAAACAAGGTAATACGGGAAAACCAAAAACAATATAAATTTGGTCTATGAAGGATTATCTAAAAACCAACTTGAACAGAAAGCTATGCTCCCACCTTGTTTACATCAAAAACGAGGTGACGAAGCAATTTGGAACAGGCGTTTTAATTGAAACTAAAGGGCGGCGTTTTTTGCTAACGGCTCAGCATGTAATTGAAAATGTGAGCGCTTCCGATTTATACATAAATCTTGGAATCCCATATGCCAGTAACATAAGCAAGAAGTCAATTCTTTACCAAGACAAGGGAATCGATTTCGCATTCATTGAACTAGACAAGTTCGAAACCGATGTCATGCGCGACAAAATTGAACCGTATGTGATTTCTAGAATCGGGGTACTCGGACAACAACCCCAATTCGACAGGGCTGCTTTCACTGGCTACCCTGTGGCATATCAAGAACCTGATAGAGATTATCCAACTAGGTTTGCTTGGACAATATTCGATGTAATACCGACGGCGTTTGAGTATTGGCCAGATGAAGCAAAGGCCATTGCTGCCGAAGGAAATTTAGACCCTGAGCGGAATTACATTCTTGATTTTGATCAAACAAGAACGCCAGGATACGTTAATCATGAAGGTCGAACAGTAACTATCACGGAATTGATGAATATTGGCGGCATGAGTGGCGGGCCACTTTGGGTGGTTAATAGGTCCTCTTCCGACAACCCCAATCCCGAATATGCTCTTTATGGAATTCTCGTTCAGTATTGGAAAAAAGCAAAAGTATGGCAGTTCGTGAGAGCTGATACTATCCTTTCTATACTGAAAGAAAAAGGAATACTTGAAATCTAACAGCCATCAACAATGGTGTTAGATGGAACGCTCTGCCAGCGTAAAAATCCCACGTTCTACTCCCAAAAAAAAAGACCGCCCCCAAAGAAATACCGAGCCCCACATCGCCCAACACCACCATGCTACTTCACTCGACCTTCAATTCTTTGGTATCTCTATTCGCTCGGAGCTTCGCCCAAATGGGTTTTGAGAAGTGCCCGGCAATTCAGACTGGGATTCGGCTTCACAAACTTTCCCTGAAATCATCCCCAGCGGTCTACGTTAGTTTGCCTCACCCCGTCTTCAATGCAAGCTGCGGGTACGGGCTACGGGGTCGGTACCGGCACGTCTCAGGCTAAATGTCCGCTTGATGCGTTTTTAATCTACTACGGCGACGCCGTTTTCGCTGTTAGAAAATGACTTTATTTTTTCTTGTTC
>JAYSRH010000326.1:0-3413 GCA_043721115.1 Fibrobacteria bacterium
GAAGGATGCACCATGGTGCCGGTAGCAACTTTTTTCAATTGTGCCGTCACCGCTTGGGCAAAGGCATCGGTAGCTGGGCCTTTAAGCGCCACCACCATACCGGGACAGGTGCAGTTTTGACCCACTCCCATGGTAAGCGAAGCCGCGAAATTTTCCGCGATGGTCTCTCCTCTGCTTTGCAAGGCTTCGGGCAATAGAAACACCGGATTGGTGGAACTCATTTCTGCATAAACGGGGATGGGTTCGGGTCTGGCATTGGCCATATCGAACAACAACCGACCACCTTTATACGAACCGGTGAAACCCACCGCTTTGACATGCGGATTTTTCACCAAAGCTTCACCGATGGCATGGGAATTTGCATGGATGAGGGAAAATACGCCGTCCGGCATGCCGGTTTTTTTAGCGGCCTCCAGGATCGCTTCGGCGTAAATCTCGGCGGTGCCGGGATGGGCTTTATGGGCTTTTACAATTACCGGACAACCTGCAGCCAAGGCCGACGCAGTATCGCCGCCCGCCGTAGAAAAGGCCTGGGGGAAATTCGAAGCCCCGAATACCACTACGGGGCCGATGGGAATTTGATATTGGCGCAGATCGGGTTTGGGAATGGGCTTGCGGTCCGGAAGGGCCGAATCAATGCTGGCCCGTACCCAGGAACCTTCTCGCAGTAAAGCTGCGAACTGACGCAATTGGCCTACGGTACGATCCCGCTCGCCTAAAATCCTTGCGGGTGGGTAGGCGGTTTCTTGACCCAATCGCGTCAACAAAGCAGCCTCACGTGCTACAACGGCTTCGGCGATGGCCTCTAGGAATTCGGCGCGACGTTTGCCGGGCAGCATTCGGTAGGTACGAAAAGCCTCAGCGGCCTTTTGACAAGTCGTGGCGACTTGTTCTGCGGTTGCGGCCTGAAATTGACCTGGAAGAAGAGTACCCGTAGTCGGATCCACAGCTTGAAACATTGTGGTGTCGTTCATTTCGATGCGGCCTTCGCCATGGTGAGAGAGGGCCGGGTGGCAATGGCTTGCCGCACGATACTCAAAATTCTTTCGCGTTCTTCGCCTTCCAATTTAAGCCGAGGGAGCCGGACATTTTCCGAACCGTAGCCGCATTCCTTGGCAGCCAGTTTGATGTATTGCACCAGCTTGATGGAGGTATCGAGATGCAGGCAAGGTGTGTACCAGCGGTAAACGTCTAAAGCTTCCTTATAGCGTCCAGCCGTGGCCAAATCCCATAGCAATTTATTCTCGGCAGGAAATGCCGATACCAAGCCGGACACCCATCCCGTGGCGCCCAGAACCAGGGATTCCAAAGCTAAGTCATCTACCCCGCAAAAGATTTGCATGCGATTTCCCAGGGCATTGAAAATATCCGTGATGCGGCGGGGATTGTCGGACGCTTCTTTGACGCACACGATGTTCGGCTCACTGGCCAAAACTTTGAGGCAGTCTACGGTAACGTCGACATTATAGCTGGGGGGATTGTTATAGGCCATGATTGGGAGTGAAGTGGACCGGGCGATGGTTTGAAAGTGGTGGATGATTTCACGCGTATCCGCCTTGTAAGCCATAGAGGGCAGCACCATCAGGCCGTCAACACCAGCAGCCTGTGCATCTTTGACAAACTGTACACCACGAACCGTGGTCATTTCCGAAACGCCTGTCAACACTGGGACGCGTCCTTTGATATGCTTGACGGCCGCAGTCAGGATAGCCTGCTTTTCCGAGGCTTCAAGGGAATTGTTTTCACCGCATGTGCCCAGCAAAATCATGCCGTGCACGCCGGCATCAAGCATAATGTCGATGTGCTCCAAAGTTTTACCCATGTTGATGGAAAGGTCATCATTGAAGTGGGTTAAGGCTGCTGGGTAAACGCCCCGCCATTGAGTAGATGACATACAATTCTCCTTCTGCCGGATAACCGGGATGTTTGGGACAGAAAATCTACTCAACTTCAGGAAGACTGTCCGCTCTAGTCGGTAAGTTTTGAAGTCAATGCGCCGTAAATTGTGCTAGTTTTCCTAGGAATCCAGGGGGTAGCATGTCGACAAACAAGATGGATGAATTTTTTCCTGAGAAACTGGAGGTGATCGATTCGCATACTGGTGCCGAACCCACGCGATTGGTGGTCTCTGGCTGGCCGCAACCTATTGGACCGGATATGGAAAGCCGACGTACCTACATGCGTGAAAACCAGGACGCCTTGCGTCGGGCCACTATTTGCGAACCCCGTGGGCATGATGCCATCGTCGGGGCCATGCTCACTCCTGCTATCCATCCCGGCTCAGTGGCCGGTGTGATTTTCTTCAACGATGTCGGATACCTGGGGATGTGCGGACATGGTTTGATCGGAACCGTAGCCACTCTCAAATTTATGGGGAAGATTTCTGAAGGCTCTTTGCGGGTGGACACACCCGTCGGTACCGTGGCCGCGACCCTGGATGCCGAAGGCTTTGTCTCCATTGAAAATATTGCCAGCTATCTGTACCGGGAAAAAGTGGCCGTGGATGTGCCCCAAGTGGGTCAGGTGGTGGGGGATATCGCCTATTCCGGCAATTGGTTTTTCCTGGTGGAAGCCACTCCCATAGAACCTCGCATGGAAAACCTGGATGCACTTATGTCCTACAGTAAAAAAATTCGCCAAGCGTTGGAATCGGCTGAAATCACTGGACCATTAGGTGAAAAAATCGATCACATTGAAATCTACGGCCAAGCCCAGCATGCCCAAGCCCAAAGCAAAAACTTTGTGCTCTGTCCTGGCAATGCCTATGACCGTTCCCCTTGCGGCACCGGTACCAGCGCCAAAATGGCATCGTTACATAAAAAGGGAAAATTGGCTTTAGGCGAAAAATGGATTCAGGAAAGCATCACCGGTTCCATTTTTGAAGGACATCTCCTACAAAGGGGCAACGATCTGATCCCCGTGATTCGATCCACCGCCCATGTGGTGGCTACGTCTACCCTTTACTTTTCGCCTTCTGATCCTTTCCGAAAGGGCATACCGAATGCAGTATGAAAGCGATATCCTCATCATCGGTGGGGGAATCGTAGGGGCTGCGTGTGCGTGGACCTTACAGCAAGCGGGCCAAAAGGTCATCGTGCTGGAAGCGAAGCATCCCGGGACCGGCGCAACCGGGGCTTGCATGGGTCATATCGTAACCATGGATGATAGCGAAGCGCAAATGCAACTGACGTCCTTTTCTCGCCATGCGTGGGAAAAACTGGCACCTTCACTGCCACCGGATTGTGAAGATGAACTGGCCGGAACTTTATGGGTTGCCGCGGACGCAGAAGAAATGGATGCGGTGGTACGCAAGGCAAAATATTATGCCGAACATGGCGTGGAAACGGAAGTTCTCGATGCAGCAGCCGTTGGCCAGTTGGAACCCAATCTCAGACGGGGGCTAGCCGGAGGCT
>JAYSRH010000327.1:0-3412 GCA_043721115.1 Fibrobacteria bacterium
ATTTCACCTAGACGGTAATTTTGACCGAGCATATTGGTTATATCGACTCCAGGCATGTCCGCCACTACTGCTTCGGCATGATTGCGGATCAACCGCAACTTCAAAGCGATTGCATCGTCATTGGTAACCGCGATGCCACCTTCGCCGGATTGAATGATTTTATGGCAGTTCAGACTGTAAACACCCACGTCCGCTAACGTGCCCGCGAAGTCCTTTCCATGGCGAGCACCTGCGCAATGCGCGCTATCCGAAATAATCTTAAGTCCATGGGTATCCGCTAGCGAACGCAAGGCGTGCATATCTGCGCTTTGACCAAATGTATCGACACTTAGAATCGCCCTTGTTTTGGGTGTTATGTTTGCGGCTACGCTTTTAGGATCCAAGCAGAAATAATCGGGTTCCAAATCCGCGAACACCGGCAAGGCTTGATACATGAACGGCGCAGTTGCCGAAACGCACATGGAATAAGGGGAAACCACGACTTCGTCACCCACACCTAGCCCTACCGCTCCGATCGCGGCATACAAACACGACGTTGCCGAATTCATAGTTACTGCGTGCTTTACCTGGAATTTTTCCTGGACAATTTTCTCCAGTTCACGAACCTTTTTCCCACCCAGGAATTTATCACCGGCTTTGCCGAGGAAATCGGACAGCAATCCACTGTCCATAACTTCCATGACGGCTTTTTTCTCTTCGCTTCCGATGGTATTGTAGCGAGGAAATCCTTTTGTACGTATGGGCGTTCCACCCTTCAAGGCCAATTTCGACATGCCTATTCCTTTCCTTCCAGGAGAAGCCTAACTCGCCTTCCACCATTCCGACTCGACTCCAGCAAGGCTTCTGCAATGCGTATATCCCAGGCCGCAGCCTTCGCCTGGGAGGTAAGAGTCTTGCCAGCGTCTAATGCAGTAGCCACGCTGTCCAGTGTAGCAAGCAACGTTCGATCCATTCGACTTTCTGGCAGCTTCACCCGGTCATCAGGAACCAATTCCCGTACGCCTGGATAACGGCGGTACGGTGCCGTCTTGTATGCCTCTAAACGAAATCCATTGTCCTTAAGAATCAATCGACCCAGGCTCCCCATGAAATCCATTTCAAAAAGACTGTGTCCATATCCGCCTTTGTCCGCGGCGAACAGATTCGCAACTATCCCATCTTCGAAAATCAGGCGTCCGTCCAATGGTGGATTCAGGAGTCGACGGGAACCAAGAGGATCCAATGCCTGCACAGCGCGAATCGGTTTGTCCATAAGGTAGCGCAAGGTGGAAATCCATGTGGTGCCGTTGTGCATGAGCCCACGGACATAGAATCCCGATACGCATTGAATGTTGCCCAGAAACCCACGAGCAATTAGGTTTCGAACTTTGGTATGAAGCGGATCCCAGAGTCGAGTATAGTTCACAATCAAGGAGACCTTGCGCTTTCGGCACGCCGCAACCGTAGCCGCCGCTTCCGCATAGTTCAGTGCGATTGGTTTTTCCAACAGAATGGCTTTGGCATTTGTGTATTTCAAACAATTTTCCACGACCTCGCGATGCAATTTATCTGGTACGCAAACACTAACGATTTCCGGATCAGAAGTGCGCAGCAGTGTTCGATACTCAACCTGGAATTCGGGTATGTGCCAGCGTTTGCAAAAATGCTTCAATCGGCGGGCGTCTGAATCAGCTGCCGCAACTAAGCGAAATCGGGCATGCTTGCCATAGGCACCGGCATGGGTAAAAACGTGTTTTCCACCATTTTTTTCGTCGTAACCTCCGGCAATCTGACCGCAACCCACGATTATTGCGTTATAAATTTTTTTCATCTGGTTTCAAACCTTGATATGCGGAGCGGATCGCTGTTTACAATCACGGTTTATTGCGGCTATCTCTGGATGTGCGTCAAGCCAGTCGATAACATCCTTAGTCTTAAAGGCACGATTTTTTGGCAGCAAAGCTGCGTAAGCCAGCTTCGTAAGTTCTAAATCTTCAGGATAGTCCAAAGTCAAACGGTAGTGGGGACGATGCAGTTCAGGAGGTGCAACCCTATTCATAAGTCGATACCGTGCAGGATTTTCCCATAGGTACCGGGTTACATCCTCCCGTTGATTAGGCTCACTCGCCAATTCATTGGCCTCTGCCAAAGCTCGTATTGGCATTACATAGGTTTGTACACCTAAAGGGTAAGTCAACGCCAAACAATTGGTAACCAAATCCCATTCTGGATTGTCGAGATAACAATCCACCAATTCGTCCGCTAATTCCCAATCCACAAAAGGCGAATCACCACCAAATTCCACAATCACATCTGCTGCAGCGTTTTTTGCGGCCAGATAAACGCGATTGAGAACGTCCTCTTCACTTCCCCGGTAGCATCTTACGCCCAATTTGCCCGCCAAAATTTCCAGTGGGTCATCGGCGGGATTTACACTTGTGGCGATGACGACACCGGAGATGCGTCTACTTAGAGAAATGCGCTCGATAATCCATTCCAGGACCGTTTTGCCTTGGAACTCCATCAAGCATTTTCCCGGAAGGCGGGTAGAGCCCATCCTCACTTCCACCGTGGCGATAATTTTTAATTCCGGCATTTTCATTCCAACCATCTTACGACCTGAAATCCTTCAGCTCGCGACACGCCAGCCTGAAGCCCGAAATATTCCGATTTTGCCGCGGCGAATCGTTCCCAGGACTCACCCGCTCTGGCATGCTCAGATTTAAAAGTCCGCAGCAATTCGAGCTTGCCTGGATACGTATCGGTAATGTCCACAAAGTACCTGGCGTCGAATGACCCTTCTCCCGCATACCAATTGCTCTCATACATAAGGACGCGGGGTACGCGCCGCGCACAATGGAGTGTCGCCAGCGCCAACTGTCGGTGATCATGATGCGTGTCCTGACTCCAATGGGTCAGCAGTATGTCTGGCTGAATACGCGCAAAAAGGTCCACCAAGGTGGAGTTTAAACTTTCATTGAATTCAACCTGGAAAGTCGGAAACGTCCCTTCGATCAAATCGGCACCCATGAGCCGGGCGCTTTCTCTACCTTCCACGGCTGCTTGATTTTCATCTCGAATTTGTTTTCCCTCCGGATCCCGGTAGCCGGAAACCGTGGCCGTGAAAACTGTAATTCCATGCCCTTGTTGTTTCCATTTCAGGAGGCTTCCGCCACAACCCAATTCAACATCATCGAAATGAGCGCCGATTGCCAGGATTTTCATTGCGACAGTTTCTCCAAAACCCATGCCACAGACACATCGTATCGGCCTGTGGACTCAAAATATTCGCAGTACATTTTCTCTGCAAAGGCAAACTCTTCAGGGTGGTCCACGGTTAAGGAAATATTCGGCGCGCGTTTTCCAATATCCGCTTTTAAAACGGCGTGCTTGAACTGCGAAAGGTTTTCCAGAATGAATTCATTTACATGCT
>JAYSRH010000328.1:0-8871 GCA_043721115.1 Fibrobacteria bacterium
GTTTTTGATTTCCTTTTTGGCCATTACCTGTGCACCATAATCCTTAAGTAGGGCGTCAGAATTTTTTTTACGCGGCAGACCTCCGCATACTTGAGCAGACGACCGGGATCGGCGCCGCGCCGACCGAGATATTCCTTGAGCCCTTCGAGGGCTAAATCCTCTCCCAACTTGTTCCGGTAGCGAAACATGTCACAGATGGTTTTTTCAGCGCAATAGATTTTAACAGGACCGGCGGCCGTTTGAAGGGTGTTAATACCGGCCAGATATTGGGCATCGCTGAAATAGAATACTTTAACCGGCGGATACGGGAACTTTGGCGGCTTAGCGCTCCTAGGGATGGCGATGTAAATAGCCTTGGGAATAAAGGTTGTCAGGCCATGAATATAACTTGATTTAGCCATTACCCACTCAAAGTGCGAAGGAACCAACAAAGAGGCTCTCTGCACACGCATTAGACGGCTCTGGGCAGTGTTTTAGTAAGTGATTAAAGGTAAGAAATCAACGGACTGAGTGAGTGTGATACGGGACACAGTCCGGTAAAGAAGGGTCTGATACAGAAAAGGCTTTTGGGTTATTTCACGCCAAATCGAAGACCAGAACTTCCGAAGCCGATTCCGCTCGAATCACAATTTTCCGTTCCTGTTGGAGTGCCGCGCCATCGCCTGCATTCAATTCCGTCCATTCCCCTGCGCATTCCATGGCTTTCGTGACGGTATGGAAACCATTCCCGCCTTGATTTCCCTGTGGAACCGTGAACCCATGCCCAATCATCACTTCCCCACGCGCCACCTGCACCCAAACCCCACGCCCCTCAGCAACCTCCAAGGTCACCTCCTTACCCGCATCCAGCACCGTCGCATAAACGCGCGCATCTTGATCAATGGATAGCGAGCCTTCAGCCTCGTCCGGAGAAGCAATGAGGCAAAGCCTATTCTTCCGTTTCTCCATCGAAAAATTTCTGTCTTCATACCGCGGTGCCACACCACGCTTCCCAGGTACAATCCAAATCTGCAAAAAGTGTACAGGCTCCGTCTCCGATGCATTGAACTCGCTGTGCATGATCCCGGTCCCCGCCGACATCCTTTGCACATCCCCGTTACGGATAACGCCCGTGTTACCTTCGCTGTCCTTATGGCTTAAGGCCCCGGACAAAACATAGGAGAGTATTTCCATATCCCGATGGCCGTGTTTTCCAAAACCCTGGGAGGGTTTGACTGTATCCTCATTCAGCACGCGCAGACTGCGAAAGCCCATCTGGGAGGGATCATGGTACTCCCCAAACGAAAAGGTGTGCCGAGTGTCCAACCAACCGAAATCGAAATGGCCCCGATCCTGGGATTTGCGTAAAGTGATCATGCGTTCTCTGTTGAAAGTTTTTCGCGTATTATTTCCATCAGGTGGATAATGGACTCCTGTTGTTTGGGATCGAGATGACCTAGCTGACTTCGATGCATTTGGGCGATGGGCGCATCCAGTTTCTTGAGTATATCCAATCCTGGCGGCGCTATACGGGCTGTTACCACTCTGCGATCTGCTTTATCGCGGCTTCTTGAAATGAGACCTTGTTTTTCTAGGCGGTCCATTAAGCGGGTGATATCCGGATCGCGGGTGACCATGCGCTCGCCGATTTCACCGCAGGCCAGACCAACTTCACCTGCACCTCTTAAAATGCGCAGGGCGTTGTATTTGGTTATGGTTAGGTTCATGTCATTGAAGAGGTGGGAAAAACCTCTTTGTAGTTGATCGGCGGTGCGGATAATATTTAAAACCAGCTCTTCCTCACGGGAGGAGAAGGGTTTGGTCTGTTTCAATTCGGATTGTATGTTACGTGTCATGTCTTATTTATATCTGTTTAAACGATAATTGTCAACTGCCTTCGATAGAATTACCATGGCAGACAGCATTTTGGAAATGCCCAGCGACAATTTAGTCCTGGCTCGGGCGCTTATTCTGCGACATGGTTGCAGCGCTACTGCGTATCAAATTCTCAATCCGGGCTTTAACCTTTGGTTCTCGCAAAACTGCGATGCCGTGGTGGGCTATGTGGATAGGGGCCGGGTGCGCGTGGTTGCCGGCTCACCTGTTTGCGCGACCGACCGACTAGCCGCCGTGGTCAATGAATTTGAAAAAGAGACTGCTGAAGTTTTAGGAGCATGCGTTTGTTTTTTTGCGGCTGAGCCCCTTTTGCACAAGTCATTAGGGTTACAGGCCGGTTACTCAAGAATGATTCTGGGATCTCAACCCGTTTGGCATCCTAATTCATGGTCGGGCATTTTAGCCTCGCATTCTTCGCTGCGGGCCCAGTTGTACCGGGCGCGGAACAAGTCGATCGAAGTTCAAGCTTGGGAAAACCGGAAAGCGGCGGCACATCCGGATATCCGGCGTTGTTTACGGGAGTGGCTGGCGGACCGGCCCATGCCTTCCCTGCATTTTCTCCTGGAACCGCAAACTCTGGAACGATTATGGGATAGGCGCGTCTTTGTTGCGCTTCGCTATGGTAAACCAATTGGATTTCTAGTGGCGACGCCGATTCCGGCCAGGAAGGGATGGCTGGTTGAGCAAATTATTCGGGGACGAGAGGCACCAAATGGCACGGCTGAGCTGCTTGTAGATGCGGCTTTTAAAGCAGCTGCGGCAGGCGGCTTAGAATATTTTACCCTGGGATTGTGCCCACTTTCACGCATAGTGCGGGAAACTGCACCGCAACCTTGGTGGCTGGATTTCATCTTTCGGCAGCTCAGAACCAATTGCCGGCAGTTTTATGATTTCCCAGGTTTGGAACAATTCAAATCAAAGTTCAAACCCCAAAGTTGGGAGCCCATTTACGCTATTTACACTCTTCCGGTTGTAACGCCAAACTTGCTAATGGCCATGGCCGCAGCCTTCATCAAGCCGATTTTTTGACATTTATGAACACCACAAACCCGCTTAGCAACCACCAAATACCCTCAAAGACCTATTAAATGGGGCATGCGAGCCGTGGCTCCCTGGGAAGCGGAAGACTGGTTTGCTATTTTGCAACATCCACCGCAATTCTTACCCTCGGTAAAGCAAGGTTGATATGATTACCGTAAATGGTGTTTCACTCGCATATGGCAAACGCGTTCTCTTTAAAGAGGTGGACCTCAAGTTCACTCCCGGCAATTGTTATGGTGTGATTGGTGCTAATGGCGCCGGAAAATCCACCTTCGTAAAAATCCTGGCCGGGGAAATCGAACCGGATTCGGGAAGTGTCAACCTCGATCCGGGCATGCGCATGGGCGTTTTGAACCAAAACCAGTTCGCCTTTGACGAGCACACCGTTTTGCAAACCGTCATCATGGGTCACAAAAACCTCTATGATGTGATTCAAGAAAAAGAAGCGTTGTATGCCAAGCCGGATTTTTCCGAGGCCGATGGGGTGCGCGCGTCGGAACTCGAAGGGGAGTATGCCGATTTGAATGGGTGGAATGCGGAGTCGGAAGCGGCAACCATGTTAAGCGGCTTGGGTTTAAAGGAAGCCCTCCACTCACGGCAAATGAAAGAGCTCACCGGTGGCGAAAAGGTTCGCGTGCTTTTGGCGCAAGCCCTGTTTGGAAATCCCGGCGTACTGCTGCTCGATGAGCCCACCAATAATTTGGACATTGATTCCGTAATGTGGCTGGAAGAATTCCTTTACCAGTTTGAAAACACCGTTATCGTTGTCTCCCACGATCGCCATTTTTTAGATAAAGTCTGCACCCATATTTGCGATATCGATTTTCAGAAAATCTCCATCTATACCGGCAACTACAGTTTCTGGTACGAGTCCAGCCAATTGGCCTTATCGCAAAAGCGCGATACCAACAAGAAAAAAGAAGATAAAATCAAGGACTTGCAAACCTTCATCCAACGTTTTTCGGCCAATGCCTCCAAGTCCAAACAGGCGACCTCGCGCAAGAAACTTTTGGATAAAATCACCTTGGATGACATCCGTCCATCCACGCGCCAGTATCCCTTTATCGTATTCAAGGCCGAAAAGGATGCCGGCAAAATCATTTTGGAAATTGAAGCCTTGTCGAAATCGCTGGACGGTAAACTCCTATTCAAGGATTTCGAACTCAATGTGCGCAATGGGGATAAGATTGCTTTTGTGGGCCGGGATGATTTGCCTGCCTCTACATTATTCAGCGTGTTGATGGATGAAATGAAACAGGATAAAGGAAATTTCCGATGGGGCGCATCCACCACACGCGCCTTTTTCCCCAAAGACAATACGCAATTTTTCAATACGGAAATGAATCTGGTCGACTGGCTACGCCAGTTTTCCAAAGAAAAAGAAAAAGATGAACAATTCATCCGGGGCTGGTTGGGAAAAATGTTATTCTCCGGCGAAGAATCGCAGAAAAGTGCCAGTGTACTTTCTGGTGGTGAAAAAGTGCGCTGCATGCTCGCCCGCATGATGTTGCTGCAGGCCAATGTGCTAATCCTGAATGAACCCACCAATCACCTGGATTTGGAAGCTATCACCGCGCTCAACAATGCCCTGAAGGATGTTTCTAGTACTGTGCTTTTTACATCGCAGGATCATCAGTTTGTTCAGACTATCGCCACGCGTATCATAGAAGTCACCCCCAAGGGTTTTATAGACCGGAACATGACCTATGATGAATACCTTGCCAATGAGGATGTTCAAAAGATCCGCGCTAAACTTTATGCTTGAGTATTGACCTGGCATTTCTTCTAGAAGCGGCTGAGAGAGCCCGTTTGGGCTAGTTTTTTTTGAGCCTACCTGCGCCGAGAATTTAAAAAACCATGTTGGATAGTGTTTTTTATTTAACTCTTGGCTGACCAATCGCCTTCCCACCGTGTACAATCGTTCCAGTAAACTTGGTTCTTGATTGAACACTAAATTGATTTTGATAAGAAATCGAAGATTATTTGCCCTATACTAAAGCCTGTTCACGTGTGCTTAAAAGGGACCTCTAGTGATGGTTATACATAAATGATGGTTATACATAAATCCGGCTTTTCACTTGGGCTAATCATAGCTCTGATGGCGCTCAGCTTTCAGCCAGCTGTGGCGCTTATCGTTGTGGATGGAAAGGCTGTTTCTGCTTGGCCAAAAGATTCGTCTCAAGCCTTGAAGCCTATAGGCCCACTGGGAAAGGCGTCCGCTTCGAATGTGCATTACTATCCTCATCCCACCGGTACCGTTTGGGGTTTAACGTTACTGGTTGATTTCAGCGACCAACCGGCGAATTTCACCACCGCTCAAATTGACGCTTGGCTGAATTTGCCGGGGTATAATCTTTACAAAGATCAGGGATCGGTTCGCGATTATTGGACGGATGTTTCCAATGGAAAGGTGGATTTTCGAAATGAAATCCATGGGTTTTACCGAGCCAAGAATCCTAAATCCTATTATGAAGCTGCCCCAGATTTTTCTAGGGCAAAGGAATTGCTTACAGAAGTTCTGGCATATTATGATGCGACCGTGGACTATTCAAAATTCGACAATGATAAGAATGGTAGCACAGAAGCCATCAGCATTGCCTATGCCGGCCCTTCTGTTGCCTTTTCCAGAGGGTTGTGGCCCCATGCCAGTGGCACCAATGAAACTCGGGACGGTGTGCGCCTCAGTCGATATATGATGACCAATTTGGGAACAGAATTGGACTTATTGACTTTTTGCCATGAAACCGGGCACATGGTTTTTGGCTGGCCGGACCTTTACGGCTTTGGTGATTATTGTTTAATGGGCAATGCGTATACCTACAATCCTGTCACCATTAATGATTTTTATCGGGCCGATCAGGGCTGGATAGACATTGTTGATGTCGACCAAAATATGAATGCTTTTTTCAAGGCTCCGGCCAACTCGAAGTCCGGATTTCGGTACCTTAATCCTGCTAGACCGGGAGAATGTTTTTTCTGGTCGAATTGGAAAAACGTAGGTCGTCGGGCGGAAATAAAAGGCAGAGGAATCGTGATGCTCCACTTTGACAGCGACATACGCGATAATGATCCTCCCAATACTTTGGGGCTGTCCGTTGTGCAAGCGGATGGAAAAGGGGATTTGAACAAGACGAAGTGGCCAATACCGGGAACGGACCCTTTTGACTATTTCTATAAGGGGAACGGAACGATGTTTGGGCCGGCTACAAACCCTGCCTCCATGTGGAATGATGGCACGGCTTCCGGCCTAGTGGTCCACGACATCAGTCCCATACAAGATACCATGACCTTCTATGTAGGAACGGGTCAGGTTCATGTATGGATTGGAAAGGATGCATCCAAGGATGGCCAGATTCAGGCAGACGGAAGCAGGCCATTTAACCTGCAGGGGCGTAAACTAGGGGTCCGGAGGCCGGATGGGGTAAAAACGTCAGCGCCTTTGCCGGATCCATCGGTCTGGCGCGTCTACCGGTAACAGACAAAGGTTCAGTATTAGAACCAGCCAAAATCGACACTTATTTGCGCCTCATTCGCCGTATATTAAGTTTTACCAATTGAATGTGCTATAAAGTTGGGGATACTTGCTTTCGTGGGATTGTCGAATATGCGTTTTATAAATTGCTTTAACCGGATCTTTTGTGGCGTCACTAGGGGACCAATTTTTTGGTCGGTTTTATTCCTTCTGCTTCACTTAAATCCAGTACAGGCATTGATCGTGGTGGATGGTAAGGTCGTTACCGCATGGCCAAAAGAAGCCGTCCAAAGTATTGCTCCCAAAGGTGTATTACCCAAAACCTCAGGTCAAGTCACGCATTACTATCCTCACCCCACCGGAACGATTTGGGGGCTGACTTTGTTGGTTGATTTCAGTGATGTACCGGCTAAATACACGACAGCGCAAATCGATGCATGGCTCAATCAACCGGGCTACAATCTGTATGGATGCCAGGGATCCGTGCGCGATTACTGGGCCGATATTTCCAATGGAAAAGTGGATTTTCAAAATGAAATTCATGGATATTACCGAGCCAAGAACCCTAAATCCTACTATGAAGCCGCTACAGATTTTTCCAGGGCAAAGGAATTGTTAGCTGAGGTGCTGGAATATTTTGACGCGACTGTGGATTATTCCATATTCGACAATGACCAGGATGGCATTACAGAAGCCATTAGTATTGCCTATACTGGCCCTATGGGTACCTTTTCCAGTGGGCTTTGGCCCCATGCCGGAAGCATTAAAAATCAGACTCGGGACGGAGTAGTTCTCGGAAAATACATGATGACTAACCTGGGGTCTACCTTGGATTTGATGACATTTTGCCATGAGACCGGCCATATGGTTTTTGGCTGGCCGGATTTGTATGGCTTTGGGGATTACTGCCTAATGGGTAATGCGCATACGTTGAATCCTGTGCCTATCAATGATTTTTACCGGGCCGATCAAGGCTGGATCGATATTGTCGATATCGATAAGAATACGAGCGCCTTATTTCATGCTCCGGCCAACTCCAAATCGGGATTCCGATATCTCAATCCTGATAAACCCGGAGAATGTTTTTTCTGGTCTAATTGGAAAAACGTAGGCCGCAGGGCGGAATTAAAAGGAAGTGGAATTTTGATGTTTCATTTTGATAGTGACATTCTCGATAATAATCCGCCGAATATTTTGGGGCTTTCCGTGGTGCAAGCGGATGGGAGAGGGGATTTGAACAAGACGAAGTGGCCGGAACCGAGCACGGACCCCTTCGATTACTTTTCTTCCGTGACAAAATCCACTTTCGGACCCACTACAATTCCAACCGCCAAATGGAATGATGATTTTACTGCGGGCTTACTGATTCATGACATCGGGCCCATTCGGGATACGATGACTTTTTATGTTGGAACCAGTTTGACCCTTACTAAACCTGGGAAAAATGCATACAAGCGAGGCAGCGAAGAATCCGCCAAAGAGTCCTTCAATATTCAAGGGCGTGGCCTGGATTGGCACACTCTTGCTCCTAAGCATGCGCCTACTCATCCAATGATGCCAGCATCCGCCGACCACCTGCCTGTGACTTGGCGCGTGTACCGTTAATTCGGTGATATTTTCAGAATATGGGAAAAGTGGAGTGGGTTCCGTGTTCGCATTGCGGAGAAGACATCCGCAGCGATGCCAAGGCCTGTCGCCACTGCGGGTCAGATGAGAATACCGGTTGGTCGGAAGACACCTATTTGGATGGGATAGGCCTACCTGAACCGGGTGACTATGAAGAGGGTCTGGATGCGGAAGGTTTTAGAAAGCCCGTTCATTCGAAAGGCCGTATTTTAGTTGGTGCGGTGGCTTTGATTTTGGTCGCGCTATTTGCCGCTTGGTTGATTCGGCAAATTCACTTTTGAGAGCTCTCCGCTTAGCGGCGTACCCGCTGGCCGTAGATGGCAAACTTACCGAGCCGAATTTCCAAAGGGTCGCTGCATTCTGTTGCCAGGCAAACCTCGTACTCGCCGGGATTCAGCTGAACCTTGTATTCTCCCTTAGCATCCAACTCCACGATATTTTTTTCCTGTGTTGAAAGATTGTGGAGGGTCAGAGAGCCTTGATACGGTACTATGCTCGGCTTTTCGTTTTCGCGTCGGCAAGAATCTTTTTCATTTTGGGTCGGCAAAGGCTGGCAATCCATTTGAACCGGTGGCCCATAGGTTGAAAAAGTGCCTTGGATTCCTTGTTCGGGCTTATGCATCTTCATCGAGCCACCACAAGCGATGAAGCCAATGCAACTAAAAGCTGTCAGCACCATGGGGGTAACCAAGATGTTTCGTGTATACTTCATGTGGTCCAGTATACCATTTGAAAAGTCATTATGGAGTCTTTGGGTCAAAATGAAATGGAATAGCGACATAGCGCGGTCGGTTATCCGGAAAAGTTGCGATTTTCCAGTCGAGAACATTGCGAAGCAGTTCTTGATCGAAAGCCGC
>JAYSRH010000329.1:0-3392 GCA_043721115.1 Fibrobacteria bacterium
ACTCGATCATAATAGGTGCAGCCAGATAGAATGCCCTGCACTCCAGCCTGACAGACCAAGGTGGTGTGCGCGGCCGGATATTCCTGACGCAACCGGCGCAATAATGGCAGGGTCTGGACCAGGTCGCCGAGGCGGGTCAATTGCAGAACAAGGATTTTTTCCATGCTGCTAACTGGGTTATCTGGGGTGGATGGGACCTAAAAATGAAAACCGGCAATCATGTCGAAATGCGATCCGCCATGGTTGCGTGTGCCGATTATATCGATTTTGGCCCAAGAATACAGGTATTCCAAACCGATATTGAAATGTCGCCCCAACTCCCAATAACATCCGCCATTGAACCAAATGCTTATTTTGCCGTTCTGATACTTTTTGTTGGCAGGGGCCGCGTAATCTTCTTGCGTAATCATTCGACCAAAACCACCACCGAAAAAAGGGCGAACCGAATACAACCTGAAGTCCAGTATTTTACGAACTCCCGCATTGAATTCATAAGTGGTAAATTTGACGCTGGTTAAATCCGGACCATACATCACCGGCAAATCTGGACTTTGATCCATGATGAAGTCCATGGCAATATTTATCGGCCAACCCCGCTGTCTTATATCAAAAGCAAGACGCATTTCTGTTTCATCCTTTAAATTGGGATCGAACTCGTCATCCGCCCATTCCTTGCCCATAAATTTGATCCCAGCCCCAAAATTGACATTGCCGGTCCAGCCCCAACTCTTTTCACTCACCGGCTCTTCCTTCACAGCCACATAGCCACCATCAATTCCGGCCTTGATGCCGCCCTTCACACCGCTAAGCCCATCCTTGACCACATCAGCTAAGGGCGACACCCAATTGTCCCCTTTCAGCACCACCGTATCCCGATGGACGATGGTATCCCTTTTGCCCGGCTCATCATTCGACGCCACGGACTTGTTGAGCTTGGTATCGTTGATGCCCTTATAATTCCGGCGCACGATAAACTCCTGCCGCACTTTATCAAACGTATTCTGCACCTCTTCCCCTACATACAGGTCGACCAAATCTTCATTCGGATCCATCTGCAACATCCGGTACAGCCAATACTTGCCCTTCTCCCGCGAGTTGGGGTTGGAGGCGAATACCACGCCCAAAAATTTTGCGCCCAGGACACTATCGCGAGGGCTAGAATTCTTCTGCTTGGTGCGAAAATCTTCCAGGATTTGCACCACGGTTTCAAAGTTCCCGTCGCCATATTCGGCCTGCACCCGTTTGATATCGAGCGTGTCGGCAGAGGCCTTGGTTGTGTTTGTGGTTTTGGAGGCTTGTGGTGGGCTGCCCACGGCAGGTGATGCGGCATTTGCACCTGAAAATCCAAGAATCAGAAGGGCAGCTAGAGTTTGAAAGGGAACGGTCATGACGAGCTGATTATGACCATTCTCCCCCTCGATTTCAAGGGAACATAGGTAAAACCCACTTTTTCGAGCCGTTCAATGACTTTTAAAGCTTATCCCAATCAGGGATATTTCTTTTACCAATCTTTTTCAATACCTCATCAAAATTGCCGAGGATTTCCTTCTTGGTTTTACTCTTCCAAATATTTTGGAAATAGCTCTGAGTTTCAGTCTGAATGACTTCCTTGGTAAAGGCATAAAGCGCAAATTGGTTGAGCGAAACGCCTTGTTCCTCAGCCATGAGCTCAACCTTGTGTTTAAGTTCGTTTGGAAGTCGAATAATTAAGGTGCTCTGCTTATTTTTCATTTTCTTTTCTCCACCTTTTCACGAATTCGGACGGTGTTACCACTAGAAAATCCGGAAAACGTAGTTGCGAATTATTGGTAAAGTCCCGAACATTATTTGTGACCAAGAATTTAGCCCCACTTGCGACTGCTAATTCGACAAAGATGTTATCGCTCTCGTCCCTTAGGTTGGGCCTGAAGAGAAAATGCGTATCAAAAGGTCTTCCAATATATGCGATTAAGGATAGGACACTCTCAATATCGTTCATATCCAAGCCAAAAGTTTTAAGGCTTTTTTTTCTTTTCAAAACGTCTTCATATTCGGCAAAAACTTTGAGGGAGAGGGCGAGCTTGATTTTTTGATGTCTGACGAGGCCCAGAATGTAATAGGAGGCGCCCTCCGAGCTGTATAGGGATTGGAAAAGGACGTTCGTGTCCAATACGACGAGCATAGCATTATGATAGCATATACGCTATCATAAGTCAATGAGCCGGTGGATTTACTCCAGATTATTGGGGTTTTTCCCTCTCAAACGCCCCTTTAGGCACACCATTCTACCCCTCGATTTTAAGGGACCATGGTTAAATCGAAGTGACATGCGCAGCGATCCGGTACTTTCCCGACCTACGCATATAAGGCATTGTGCCAACTGGAGGAGGAGTCACGTTCAGGATTGCGGCCTATTCCGTTAGGGAAGGTGGAAATGCCATCATCCCGCGGCAGGATTTAACGCTTTACTTAGTTCAAAATGTGAACTATAATGTAACTATGGCCAATATAACCGTTCGAAATATCCCGGATTCAGTTTTTGAAAAATTAAAACTCCTCTCCGAAATTGATAGGCGCAGCCTAAATAATGAACTTCTAATCGCTATTGAAAAGGGCGCAGAAGAAATGGAAAAGCAGATTTCCCAAACAAGGCATAAAATCAGTACGGAAACCCAGGTGTCCCTTTGGAGTGAATTGTGCGGCCAGTGGAAAGACAAAAAATCAAAGGAGCAAACGATAAAAGATATTTATGCCGCAAGAACTTTAGGGCGCGAAGTATCGCTATGATCCTTCTCGATACTGATGTGTGTGTAGAAATATTGCGTGGTAATAAAAAGGTTGTTCAAAAAAGGGCGGAATATCCAGGGGAAGTTGCAATTAGTTTTATGACCGTCGCCGAGTTGTACTACGGTGCCGAATATTCTGAGAATCCGATTGAAAATAAAACCCTGGTCGAAAAATTCACCATGACCGTCAGCGTAATCCATTCCGATGTTCCCATATTTAAGCGATTTGGCGAATTGAAATCTGGATTAAAAAAGAAAAAAATTCTCATTCCGGACGCAGATCTATTTATTGGGGCGACTTCATTAGAAAAATCCGAAGCCCTGGTTACCGGAAACTCAAAGCATTTTGAGAGAATAGCCGGCCTTAAAATTGATAACTGGATTCGATAATTTTGGGATCGAACCGAACAATGGTTTGATCCCTATGCCTCAGGTTACCCCATCAAGCCAAAGTCACTCTATAGGCTATTGAAATGAGTAGTTCACCTTTTTTAGCACCCCATTTCCTCAAAATTCCAAATATGAACATGAAAATCCTGAATCGCATCATGTGAAAATCACCTGGTTAGGTTAAATTGAATCCCAGCGCTTAGAAAATCAGGGAACGGCATTGAAGCAAGAACGAAT
>JAYSRH010000330.1:0-8795 GCA_043721115.1 Fibrobacteria bacterium
TCCACGCTAATCGTAGTTAATGGTGTTACAAATGTTGGGAATATCGAGGTCCAACATGGTGAATTCTCCAACGATTTCGGCGAGCCATTACTGCTGAGTGATGATTCTTTTGTGGAAATTGGTTTTTCGACTGGTTTCACTTTTCCATTCTATGGAAATAATTACAGTAACATTTTTGTAAACTCCAATGGAAATCTTTCCTTTATTGCTGGTAACGATTCATGGGAACCGGATGTAACTCAATTAAATATTCCGACTATATCGCCCTTTTGGGTTGACTTGAGTCCCGAGGGAAAGAATACAGTGTATGTTCAAAAATTCCCTGATAGAATGCAATTCACCTGGAAGAACGTTTCTCTCACTCAAAAACCTGGCGCGGTAACTTTTCAGGTAAAATTATTTCCCGATGGTGAAATTGAGTTTAGCTACCCTGAGTATGATGCCGCCTGGATAGGTATAACGGGATTAGCTTCTGGAAATGCCAGTTCTTTAGGGTGGCATGAATTTACTAAAGAAGCGCCTTTTATTTCAATTGGATTAAATGGGCCATATCAAAACTTTACAGCGCGTCTACCAAATGATCTTCAAAAGTCCTATTTAAAATTTAAGCCGGACATCACTGGAAATTACAGTGTAGATTTTGGCCGGCTTCCTTTTCTAAAACCAAAGGTGGAAATCATTGAGCCAACGGCAGGGATGCAGTTTGAGTATGGAAGAAGTATCGATGTTTTTGTTGTTGCAAGTTCTGTGCTTGATATTAAATCTGTTGAGCTCTTTATGGATGGCGTTAGGCTGGACAGCTTAAGCAATCCGCCATACCAGTTTACACTCGCGGCGCCGTTCCTGGATTCCGTGTCTTTGCAGGCCAAGGCCACGGATATCCGTGGCAAAACAGCCCTTTCCGAGGCGACTAAGATTCTTTTAGTTCCACCTCCTAAAACTCTGGTTACTGGACAAATTCTGGATGAGGCCGGTGCCACCGTGTCTGGAGCCACAATTAGCGTCGCCAACCAAACCACGACTAGCAATGGATCGGGACATTTTGCATTTACGGTAATTGTTCCGGTTGATGGAAAGATTTACGCAACTGCGCAGAAGAATATTGATGGCCGAAGAAAATTCGGGCATTCGGATACTATCCCTGCCATTGTAGATGGCACGATGACACTTGGAGTCATTCGTATCCGACGGGGTGAGTTCTCTACCGATATTGGAAACGCGATTACTAGTTATGCCTATGACCCGGTTGAAATCCCCTTTGTAAGTGGATTTGAATTTCCATTCTACGGTATAAAGTATGACCGTGCCTTCTTAACCTATAGCGGTAATTTAACCTTCGGCGGTGATGGAAACGGAAAGTATCCTGATCCGTATTGGCTCAGCCATGGACAGCCTCGTCTCGCGCCCATTTGGACTTATCTCAAACTAGGAGAGTACCCTTACTACCCTTACTACAAGTACTACCTGAATGTATACGTGCAGAAAAATTCCCAATGGATCCAAATCACTTGGTTGAATGCAATTAGCAGTTACACCGGGGCGAAATTAACCTATCAAGTAGTCCTCTATCCTGACGGTGGCATTGAATTCAATTATAAGGAAATGCCATTTGCAGGGGCTACTCTAACAGGAATTTCGTCCGGCAATGGGGACCTTGATGGGCCCCATGATTTCAGTCTTGATTCCTTATTTACGTCCATGGACAGTCTGGGTATTTATGAAAATTTCACCACTAGCCCATACCATCCCTTGGACTTGGGATTCAGTACTTTGTCCTTTAATCCAAATAGCACTGGAGGCTATGCGGTCAAGTTTACGGCCCTTAAAGATGCGCCGCCTGTAGTCAATATTTTGGCGCCGAATACTGGTGTCAGTGATACAAGTGGAACGCAAATTCGGGTTTATGTTGAGTCGAAGGATGATGTGCGTGTCAAGTCTATCGAGTTGTTGGTAGATGGATCCGTACTCGCAACAGCATTGCCTGATCCGGGTGGATCGCCCTATTCGGAATTCCTCTTTTTGGCGCCGTTTTTGGACTCAGTTTCCATCCAAATTCGTGTCACGGATATTAGGGGCAATGTTACTCTATCCACTTCAAGAATACTTCACCTCACTCCGCCTCCCATGACTACGGCAATAGGCCGCATTGTGGATGAAACAAATACTCCCGTGGTAGGTGCGAAAGTTGAGGTTGGTGGACAATTCGGTTTCAGTGGCTCTAGGGGAAACTTCTCAATCAGCGCTGTTCCTTTTTATCGACCAAAAATCCAAGCTAAGGCCGAGCTTTATGTGGGCGGCAGACGTAAGCTTGGGCTTTCGGATTCCATCGCCGCAATTAAGCTAGGTACAACTAACTTAGGGGATATTAAAATTGCGCGTGGTGTATTCTCCAGTGACATTGGAGGGGCCGTAAACTTTAATAGCGCTTTCTCAACTCCCGTTGTCTTTCCAGCCGGGTTCGTCTTTCCATTTTATGGTATTGCTTATGACAGCGTATTTGTGAACCTTTCCGGTAGCTTATCCTTTGCTCCAGGAGATAACGGGATTAATGGCCAACTGGACCAACTTGCTTCGGCTTCTCCGAGAATTGCCCCGCTCTGGCGCAGTTATCTGCCTTTCACAGAAGGATACTCGAACTGGGGACCTACTGTTGCCGTCAAGCAAGATGCGAATATGGTGCAGTTCACTTGGTATCGTGCAGGGGGTCCGGGAGAACGTCTACGTGAAGCCATCCAAGCCATTCTTTATCCTGATGGCGGCATTGAGTTTATATACCGGGAATTACATCTCGATGGATACAGCTATGGCACTATGACTGGCCTTTCTCCTGGAACCGGCGTCATGGAAGGTCCAAAGGATCTGACCATAGATTCAACCTTTACTCTTTCTGCTGGAAGCGGAGTTTACGAAAACTTTTCCGATAGCCCATTCCATCCTTTTGATTTAGCGCTCTCCAATCTTTTCTTCGAAGTAAATGCGAGTGGAGGCTATGATTACAAGTTCAATGCCTTACCTGATCAGGCCCCTGCGGTTAGCATCTTGAGTCCGGCTACAGGTACGAGAATAGCCGTTACCGCTCCTGTTAACGTAACCGTTCAGGCCTCGGATGATATAGAGATTAAGTCAATCGAGGTCCTTTTGGATGGCGTTGTGAAAACCGAGGCCACCCAATTTTCCAGTCGTTATTTGAATGTCCAGACTCTTTACAATCTATCCTTCGAAGCGCCACCGCAGGACTCGGCGATTTTAAAAATCCGGGCCACGGATGTTCGCGGCCATGTAACTGTTTCTGGTAGCATCATTTTACATTTTTTTCCGTGACCAGCCACCTACAGTTGGTTGGTTCCATAGGAATTGGCCGATTAAAGCGCTTAAGCTGTATGCTTTTCAATTATCGGATTTGGCTGTTTTGTCTGGCTTTGCTGGGCTGTTCAGGCCCAGGAACCGGGGTTAAATCTCAAAAGGCACAGAGTGAAAATGGTATTGAGGAGTTTACCCGTCTTTTTAAATCACTACCAGGGAACCGAATTGATCTGACTGTCGACACTCCGGTATTAAGCTATGCCAAGGACCCAGCTGAAAAAGACCTTGTATATCAAGATTCCACAGCAGGGTTGAAGTTTACCAAGCTATCAATTTTCCTTTCACCGGTCCAGGAAACAACCAAGGCCTTGGTTGAATTGGAATTTAAGACTGATGCTGGCAATACCTTTATTCTTCATTCAGTCGACCTCCTTGATTTGGTGCCCGTCATTACTCAAAACAGTGGACTTAAATACGCTGAATTTCTGCTCAAAGAATTCGAACGCTTTGGAATTCTTTATTACAAGAAGGAAGGAGCATTTGATTGGCATCTTGCCAAAAATAGTGGAGAGGATGTTGCTGAAGCCGTTAATCGAACGTACCAGGCTGGTGTTTTTAACAATTGTTTAGACGCGGGTAAGTGGGAGCTCGTAATAAACAGTAAATACTATGCTAAGTTTGATTCCGCTCAGGCTTCACCGCAACAGTCGCAACGCTATCGAATTCTTGGACACAGTTGGTTTTCATTAAGCCCCGAATTGTATCGATTGCTTGTAAAAATAAAAAACCCAACTCTAGGATTTGATCCCTATATCAAATACTCTGAACTTTCGAAATTAGCCGCAGCAGAGGCCGTTCCTTTTTCAAGTCTCACCAAAGTAAAACGACCAATAAAAATACCTATTTTGGAACTTAGCCACCGAGCCAAACGGGAGCTTTTCGAATTAGATGAAGAAGAGATGTACAAAGACTGGTTTGGCTTAGTGTTAAATCGAGACCAATTTCATACTTATGCTGATGTATTAGAAATTCCTGTTCGCTTGGCTAAATTTACGGATAAGGGCTTTTATCGACCTGAAGATGCTGTGGCATTCGACTACGGTTGGATGAAACAGTTGGACCAAGTTGCAATGAACGTTGTCGAGGCATCCGGTCCAGAAAGATTTGTAGAAATTAGGATTTCGGGTGCCGGATGTCGGTACATGATTGTTCTTGGTAATTTCGATTTGGGTAGACTAAATCCAAATAAACCGACGTCAATACAATTTGGTATTAACCCATTTCCAAAAATGCGTTTGCAGCGCAAAACGCCATTTAGTACGGGATATAATCTTGGACCTGATGGAAAAGAAATACGGCCCTACTTACTTTTGGTAGATCGTTCGACCGGCAAGTGGATAAATAATCAGGATTTTGGTTTAGAACAAGCTCAAATTAGTTGGCAATCCATTGATAAAGAATCTCTAATTATTCATATGGTTACTTATGAGCGGATGCTGCCAATTTGGTCCATACACGTAGGTATTGATAAAGAAGAAAAGGAAATGGGTAAAATTAGGAATGCAATGTATCAGCCCACAGATGCCGGTCGCTATTCCGTTTCCATGCCTACTATTATTCGAAAGGAAAGAGAGGCGCTTAGGGCAAATTACATTGGGCTAAAAGATTCCGCTGATACCGTGAGTTTGGATTTCGAATCCCTTTCACACGCCGACAATAAGCTTCTCTCCCACGGTTTTTATTATGACGAAAAAGGATTCATGTTATTATCTGGAGGCTTTCTTACTGCAGCTCCATTTCGAACTGTTGGTCTAAAAGGTTTCCCTTCCAATGGATCAACGGGCCTAATAAATGGTCAGGCAGATGGTATAAATTATTTAACTAAAAGGGATGAAATTATGAATCAAGTGCTAAACGTTGACGACAATCTTTTTGGACTTATTTCCATCGATGTGGGCCAATTCAATCGTCTGAATGAGAGCTCTCTCACTTTCGTGGGGATAAAACGAGACTCGTCCACTGTTTCACAGTCCTTTGAATTGAATCGAGATTATATTCCAAAGACGCTTTATTTTGGACCCCAATTTAAAGAGGTTGCTACCGTACGCTGGGTGTCACATTCTACAGTCTTTGATAACATCAAAATCAAAAAAAACGTACGGCCATTTTAATCAGACCCAAGGGGTCCATTTTCCCTGTTCCCACATCCTAAAACCCTGAAAAACCGCCGAAAAGCCCCGATCCCTTAGCATTTCAGCCATTTTTTTGTAATTTAGCGGCTTTCAAAGAGGGCCTATTGATCGCTACCCAAACCGGGGCTTCGCCTAATGGCCCATTGATTGTACAAGGCGACATGACCATTCTCCTGGAGGTTGCGCATCCCACGTATGCGGAAGCCAGGGATAAAATTGCACCGTTTACCGAACTCCTCAAGAGTCCGGAGCACATGCATACCTATGGCATTTCCCATCTATCCCTGTGGAATGCTGCGTCTTCCGGCCATAGCGCCAAGGAAGTTTTGGATACCTTGCGTCTCTATTCGCGTTTTGAATTGCCCCACAATCTGGTTCATGAAGTGGAAACTTTCATGGAGCGTTATGGCCAAGTGCGTATCGTTCGCGAGGACGGTCGACTCATCATTGAGACGTTAGATGCTGCCTTGATGACGGAAATTCTTCACCATCGTCAAACGGCAGCCTTTATCGACACGCCATTGGACAGCCACAGGGCGAGCTTATTTCCGCATACTCGGGGCATGATCAAAATGGCGTTGACCAACATTGGTTTTCCTGCTGAGGATTTGGCCGGTTATGTGGAAGGGGCGCCTCTGGAGGTTAGCCTGCGCGATACCATGTTGACTGGCCCGCAGCTTCGTTTGCGGGATTATCAGGTGGATGCAGCCCAGGTTTTTCATGCCGGTGGAAGTGAAAAAGGCGGATCGGGTGTCATTGTGTTGCCTTGCGGTGCGGGCAAGACATTAGTCGGTTTGGCCAGTATGGTAAAGTGCCATTGTCACACTTTGATTTTAACTACCAATGTGACTGCCGCGCGTCAGTGGATCCGGGAAATACTGGACAAGACGACATTAAGGGCTGACCAAGTGGCGGAGTATACGGGCGACAACAAGCATATCGCACCTGTTACCGTGGCCACCTATCAGATCATCACTTACCGCAAACGCCAGAGTGAGGATTTCCCCCATTTTGATATTTTCCAAAAGAATAACTGGGGACTCATTATTTATGACGAAGTCCATCTTTTGCCTGCGCCGGTATTCCGCATTTCTGCGGACATGCAGGCAACTCGACGCTTAGGGTTGACGGCGACTTTAATTCGTGAAGATGGCCGACAAAAGGATGTGTTCTCTCTAATCGGGCCCAAAAAATTCGAAGTTCCTTGGAAGGTGCTCGAATCTCAAGGCTGGATTGCAACCGCTACTTGCACGGAGGTGCGCGTCGGCTTGCGTGGGGAAGACAAAATGGCCTATGCCATGGCCGATCTACGCAAGAAAATGTCTCTCGCTGCCTGCAATTTGGAAAAGTTTAGGGTTGTGAAAGAGCTCGTGGCCAAACATAAAAAAGACCGTATTCTCATTATCGGGCAATACTTGGAACAGTTGGATGCGCTCGCCGCCGTACTCAAAGTGCCCCTCATAACGGGAGCCACTCCCAACTCTGAGCGAGAAGTGCTGTATAGGGAGTTTCGCGAGGGAGTGATTGAAACCCTGATGGTTTCCAAAGTGGGAAATTTCGCCGTGGACATTCCCGATGCCAATGTATTGATCCAGATTTCAGGAACTTTCGGCAGTCGGCAAGAGGAAGCCCAGCGTTTGGGGCGCGTGCTTAGGCCTAAGGCGAATGGATCCTTGGCTCATTTCTATACGATCATTACCAAGGATACCAAGGAACAGGAGTTTGGAATGAACCGGCAGCTGTTCTTGACCGAACAAGGGTATTCCTATACCATCATCGATTGGAATCAAGCTGTGTTGGAGGATCAAACCAAATGATGTCCAGTAAAATTGCCCTTGCGAAGAATGCGCTCCTAACGTTTACGTTCACGGGTTTGGCATACCTTAGTTTCCTAGCCCTACTTTTCCTCGCCTTACCCGTATCCGCCCGCATCGATGCCCATTTTACCGTTCTGGAGAATGGACTTAAAGTCATGCTGATTCCGAGCAAACAGGCGCCGACGGTAGCCTGCCGTATCTTCTATGTGACGGGCTCAGTGCATGAAAACATGGAAAACAACGGCATCGCGCATTTGCTTGAGCATATGTTATTCAAAGGCACCAAAAAGGTCGGTGTCAAGGATCCGGTTAAGGATGCCCAATTCATAAAACGCATCGATGCCGTCATGGCGCAAATTCGCTTGCTGGGACCCGGTGACAGCCTCAAAATTCAGACGCTGAAAAAATCATATGACACATTGATTGCGGACGAGCGCAAGCTCATGATCAAGGAAGAGCTATGGGATGCCTATGAACGCGCAGGTGGCAGCGGACTCAACGCCTTCACTTCGGATTTGATGACCGCTTACTTTGTCACCTTGCCCAAAAACAAAGTGGATTTGTTCCTGTGGCTGGAGTCGGATAGGATGCAAAATGCCGTCCTGCGTGAGTTCTATTCGGAACGGGACGTGGTCATGGAGGAGCGCCGCATGCGCACCGATGACAGCCCTACTGGCCGGTACTGGGAAAGTTTGATGGCGGTTTTTTATGAAGCCCACCCCTTCCGTTTGCCCACCATCGGCTATCCTTCCAATATCCGTAATCTCACTCGGGAAATGGCGGACGAGCATTATCGGAAATATTACAAACCCAATAATGCCATTCTCGTGCTGGCCGGTGACATCGATACAACTTGGGCTCTAGCTGGCATCAAGAAATATTTCTCCAGCATCCCGCGTGGGTCGGAGTTTCCTCCCGTGGTTGTCGAGGAGCCCACCCAGCCAGGCGAGAAGCGCATGGTGGTTCACAAATCAGAAGCAAAACCTCGCATGGATATTCTTTTCCATACCCCCGGATTTCCAAGTAAAGACTTGTACGCGCTCGATATTGTGGAAGGCGTGCTTTCGGGAAAAAGCGGTCGCCTGTATCGCAAGTTGGTTAAGGAATTAAAAATCGCTCTTTCGGCCGGGGCTGGAAATGGATTGGACAAGTACACGTCCAACTTCGATGTGAGTGTGGATTTGGACGGCAAGCCTCAGCTCGATCAAATTGAAAAAGCAGTATGGCAAGTGCTAAAAGAATTGGGAGAGAAACCTATTTCGGAACGGGAGTTGACCCGGGCCAAAAACCAAGTGGTAGCCCGCCAGCAACGGCAGCTTTTGGATATGGAAGAATTGGCCACAGAATTGGCATTTTGGGAAATGCGAGGGGGATGGGATTATATTAATCGCTTTCCGGAATCGGTTCAAAAGGTGACGGCGGATCAGGTGCAAGCTGTCTGCCAAAAGTATTTCCAAATCAAGAATTCCACCACGGGCTTGAT
>JAYSRH010000331.1:0-8726 GCA_043721115.1 Fibrobacteria bacterium
ATATACCCAAGGTATTTCGAAGGTAACTATTGGCCATGTATGCGCTGGGTGAAACCAGCGTATTGGCATGTATGCAGGATTTTTTTTGAAGCCTTAACAGGAGGGTTCGTTCCAACGGATTTGCCGTATATCCATTCAGCCAACCCGTATGGATCCGGCAAACCAAGCGGGTTTGGTTTCCTATGGCTGACCGGGGAAAGAAAGCCCCTTCTCCTGCCGTTTCTGGGTATTCCCATACATCCAATCCGTTTAGAGCAGCTGCGCTTGACAAATAGTTCGCGGCCGTTCTGGCCCAGGTTAGAGCTTCCAAATAATTGGGAAGATGTTTGCGATATAATGCGCGGTACCAGTAGTAAAACCGGCCTGTAGGAAAGTGATGCGGAAGCATTTTAACTCGATGCACGGTGATTCCCGCATCGGATTGAATGCTGTTTTCGGTTCCATTGCAAACCACATGGACTTCATGCCCCTGCTTTGCAAGTAATGCTGCCGCTGCCGCTGAGAAGGTGGCTATTCCACCCACATGAGTTAAGGGAGGATATTCACGTGAAAGTATCCCGATTTTCATCACTAACCCATTTCCAAATAATTATCGATGAGGCGATTGAGTGTATCTTCACGTCGGGAACACAAGTATTCATTTTGGGCAATCACAACTTCCGGATGGGATCGAGTGGTCACGGCTTCCAAGGTCCGTACCCAATCATCCAAGCTACCAATTTGCACCGTTGGATTTCCGGTAACCTGGGCCACGGCTTTCATTTCACCAGTGGAGGTGCCGACGCAGAGCAGGCCAGCGGCCATGCCTTCGAAATAGACATAAGGACTGTTTTCCCAAAGTGAGGGGACAACCAATATTTGGAAGCGGGCAAACAGCATAGGGCGCATCTCCGGAGGGCAAGGTGGCTCCCAGGTCAATCGACTACGTATTTCCGGAGATTGCGAATCGATGAGCGCTTGCACCTCGCGTGAATAGGAGCCGGGGACATGGCTCCCTACCAAGGTCAAACTCAATTCCTTTTGCGTTGCGGCCAGATTGAGGAAAGCTCGCACCAGTTGCAGCACACCTTTTCGAGGCTCCACTCTCCCTAGGTAAAGCATTCGCGTGGGTATAAGAGCGTCTTGTACTGGCAATTCACTCGTTTTGAGAGGAAGGGGATTAGGTAGATGCTTCCAATTCTTAAGCCAGGGTAACTTCTCTTTCACAAATTCCGCAGAAGGCACGGTGATGCGGTAGGCTTTTCGCAGGCATTCCTTTTCCCGCCATGTACATTGCCAATTGGACAAGCTGGATTTGAGACCCCGGTTCGATTCCGCGACTAAAAAATTTGGTGTATGGATGCGCAAAAACGTCCTCTGACGCATGGCTGGATTGCGTAATGTGAAAAATCCATATCCAAGGAAATCCGCGAACTCATACACCTTTTCTGGACCGTCGAAGTTTTCAAGCTCTTGTGCTAGCCAATAGGAATGTTCCCATAAAACATTTTCAGAATACTGTAACCGGTACGCAAGTCCACGCATAACCCTGGGCAAAAAGGCCTTGCGGCCAATGGAGACGGTGGTTTCACCTGGATAAGCGTGAGGATTATGTGTGTAAATTCGGGTGTTTATACCGCGCTCGCGGCATGCCCGCATAGTTAAGGATAAGTAGGTGCGGATGCCGCCGCCCGCAAGACCTGGAGGTTCCGAATCGATAAAGACGACTTCCATGTCAAAGAGTTTTCACGGCGGAAAGTTTACGCTGTAGTATCCAAGTCAATGGCCTGGGAAGAAACCGGTGCATGGCCCCCAAAATTTTTCGATCGTCCTCTTGTGGTTTGAAAAGTGCTAAAGCTATGCATAGATAGACCAGGCCAGATAGCACAAATGCGAATTGCAGCCTCACCGCCCTTGGACTTAAGAGGATATCGAAATCATGCCCGGTCCATTCCATCATCAACCCTTGCATGGGCTTGAACAAATCAAAGGCCGATGATTGAATCGTTAGCATGTAGGCCAAAAGAATTCCCATCAATGCTGCAGCCGCAGCGGATTTTATCCAGGCTGTCCAGGGAATGCTGAGATCCATTTTTTGAGTGGTAAACACAAAACCGCCGATAACACCAAGAGAAGTTGTGATTCCGTAACAGGCAGCAGCGCCCGGTGCCCCATATTTGGGAATAAGCCAAAGGTCCAAGGAAATATTCAGGACTGCCAAAATCGCGCCATATTTCAGAATAAACCCTTGCCGATCCGTAGCGTAAATCGCTGCCGAACCAGGCTGCGCCAAGTTGGCAAGTAGGGCGCCGAAGCAAAAAATTTGAAAACAGGTTTTTGCCTCGGCATATGCATGTCCGTAAAAAATGATAATCAACTCATAGGCGGCGACATAGCAGGCGGTAACTGTTGGAAAGGCGATGAAACCGACATAGCGCAGCGCATGGCGGTAGGTGCGTTTCATTCGATCACCATCGGATTTTCCCTGTTGTTCGGCTGAAAGGGGAAGCAGGATGCGCCACATGAGGTTAGGTAGCGTGCCAGTAAATTTTGCGATTAAGTTGTGCGCGAGATTGTAATAGGCGATCTGTGGGGCAGAACAATATCGCCCCAAAAAAAAATTTTCCGATCGAGACCAAACCACCAGGTCCACAAAATGAATTCCGATAGAGGATTTGTTGTACTTCAGTAATTCCGTTTTCCAAATTATTCCGCCTTTCCACCCCCGCATCCAACCCAGCAGCAAGCCTTCCCGCCGGGCGGCCCAGAAAAAAAAGATCAGATTGACCAGCGCGAAAATAAGATTGATCCAAAACAAGGACAGCAGTCCATAGCCGTTCAACATTAACCACACTTTAGTACCAAGGGCGATGGGTGTGACTGTCAGGGAGTGGACCGTTTGGTAGCGGAATATCTGGGCACCTTCCAGGGTCGCGGAAAATATCGCTGTTTGGATTCCGGGAGTAATTGCAATGAAAGCCAGCATGAATAATTTGGTTTGAGCAGGTGAGAAGTAATGGTCCGCGATTCGAGGTGCGAGAATCATCAATCCAACTGTGGTAATTCCGGCAATCGCCAACTCGATATTGAAAATGAAACGCACCATGGCAACGATGTCCCGGTTCCGGCCTTCGGCTCGGTACTGGGCTGTAAATTTGGTTATGCCGGTAATAAAACCCATTGAAATGATGACGGAAACTGTACCAGCAAACCACTGTACCTGGTGGAAAATACCCAAATCGTTGGGTCCCAGTGAGCGGGCCATAACCACTGAAGCCACCATACCCAAAACAAATGATACGACATGGGAAAAAAGGAAATGAACGATGTTTCTGGCAACCCGGCTTAGATCGGACATAGGCGGAGGGCTAGGCTCAATCCTTTTTGGCTAAATAGTAGTGGTAGTAATGTTTGTAGTAGCCATAAGACGAGGAGCCCTTGGTAATGTCAACGTCATTGAGAATGCAGCCCAACATGCGGGCGTTCACGTTTCGCAGGGTTTGCAGTGTTCGCATAGTAACGCCTAAGGTGGTTTTATTGGCGCGGATTACCAACACCACCCCGTCCAATTTCGTGGCCAGGATAGCGGCATCCGTCACGGCAATGACCGGAGGAGTATCAAACAAAATATAACGGAACCGTTTTTTAAGTTCACCCAGGAACGTATCCATCTTTTTGGATCCTAGCAGCTCCGCGGGGTTGGGCATATATGCACCAGCCGTCATTATTTTTAGGTTGGTTCCTTCGACGGTTCGGCACACTTCATCCATGGTATTGGTGCCCGCAAAAAGTTCTCCGAAACCCGGACCACGATCAAACCCAAAAAGATGGTGATCAACGGGGCGGCGTAGGTCCGTATCGATAACCAAGGTCGGTTCACCCTGCTGGGCAAATGACAATGCCGTGTTTGCCATGGTCAGTGACTTGCCTTCCCCTGGTCCGCTACTGGTAATCAGCAAAGTCTGGATGGCCTTATCCGGGCTCGAAAATACGATGTTCGTTCGCAAAGACCGGTAAGCTTCTGCTACCACGCTTTCTTCATTACCAGGTCCAAGAACCAGTTCAGGATATTTGTTTCGAATCTGGGCCTTTTTCCCCTTGGCGTAGGAACGCTTTACCTCTAGATCTTCTTTCTTCGCAACAATGTGCGGAATTGTTCCAAGTAAGGTCAGGCCCAATTGCTTTTCCACATCATCCGGGGATTTGACCGTGTCATCCATAAATTCCCGAAGGATGCTTACGCCAACGCCAATCGCCAATCCCACGATCAGTGCCACCAAATAGAATATGATATCCCGACGTGGAATTGGATCCACAGGAACCTGGGCGGCATCAACTAATTTTAATCCTCCGGATTTGGATTGTACTTGGATGATCATATCCTCAAGCCGCTCGGAAAGTCTTTGATTGGTGGCGATATAGCGCGTGAGTAAATTATCTAGTTGGGAAATTTCAAACTCATGTTTACCAAGGTCCGGATGCCCTTCGCGGTAATTGACGATGGCGCGTTTGAAGGCATCCAATCGGGCGCGTTTAAGTTTCATTTCCCCTTCATTGCTGGAAATTTCCTTGCGCAGTACCTGCCATTCCTTAAACTGATTGATATCCTGTTGGTTGTCGTTGTTCCTACTAAGTTTGGCAAGTTTTTCTTCGAGGGACTGTATATCCTTGACTACTTTGTTGTCGGGAGTTAAGGCTACTCCCAGCCTCAGCATTTTTTCTTTTTCCTTCTCAAGGATTTTCATCTGTGCCTTAAGGCTTTCTGTCGCAGTGTCTTTTCCAGCATTGCTGGAGGCATTGATGGAATTGTCTAGAGATTTGAAATAGCTCCGCTTGGCCTCTAGATTGGCTTTGTCAAGCTCCACTTTAACGAGTTCATCCTGATAGTTTTTTTCCAGTGCAGTCAGGCCGGCGGCATCGCCTAGACTGTTCAGCTGGGAAATGCCAGTCTTTTTGTTCCGTTCCAGTTGGATTTCCTCGCGTTTTTTTACGCACACATCGATTTGTTCTTTTATGGCACTGATGGCTTTTTCGGACTCTTCGTTTTCCACCTTTCGGCTGAAAACCATCAAACTATCCGTGGCCCTTTGCACCAAGGCATAGGTCAGTTCAACGGAATTGGTTTTGGAATTCAATGAAATAAAAGCAGGCACGCTGCCTTCGCTGAGGTACAAATGTTCGCCCACAAATGTTCGCAAATCTTTAGTGATGCCGGCCTTAACCAGTTCCGGGGTCACAGCTTGAATAATCCGGTCCTGGAAAGCGGTGCTTTGCAACAGGGCTCTATAATAGCCTATGTCCTTTTGGTTGGTTGGGCTTTCCATCAACAGGCTGGCTGACCCGTTTGATTTTTCGTCCATGACCATCTGGCTGCTAGTGGTATAAACGGCAGGAAGTAATTTCAAGAACCACCAAGTTGGCCCAATGAAAGCGGTAACCGCGAAAAGTAGGATGTATTTATTTTTAATCAGGATTCTAAAATAATCCCCAAAGGCCAATTCTCTTTGGGGTTTGACGACTTGCTGGTTCATTTCTTAACCACGGAGGTGATGATGTACCATGCGGTAAGCAGAGCAACAATGTCGCGCGCCATTTCCAGAGTCTTTGTCAACGTGACGATTTTGGCATACACAATTACCATGTCTCCTTCCGAAAGCAGGGGAAGGTTTTCAGTTTTGCCTTCATCGATGAACTTCTGCATATCAAGCACAAAATCTGCCTTCTGGCCTCCCGGTGCAGATATGATGCGTACTTTGGACATGTTGGCATCAGTACTGGGTCCACCAGCTAGATAAAGCATATCGAAGACGCCGGCTGCTTCAGTAACAGGGTAGAATCCGGGCTTATTTACTGCACCCAGTATCTTTACATACTTGGATTTTTTTGAAGAAAGGATAATGATACGGTCACCGTCGGAAAGGTTGGGAAGCAAAGATAGGTCACCGGAAGACATGAACTTTTGAAGGTCATAATAACTGGCATTTTCGTCACCTTGGTTTTTATGCACCAGTTTTACTTGTTGTAGATCGGATTGATCTGTTGTACCGCCCGCCATCAATAAAACTTCCTGTACGCTTGATTTAGGTGACATGGTTACCAGGCCTGGTTTTTTGACCTGTCCCAGCACCATGATGGAGATGGGCGTCTCGGTCATAATTCCAATGAGTACCAATGGCGATTCCACTACCTTGGCCAATTTATAGGTAAGAATATCCTGTAATTCTCCTGTAGTTTTATCAATAATTGATACATCCGAATAAAGAGGATAGTCGATGGTTCCGTTGTCGTTCACCCTTACAATGGCGGATAGCTCCTTGTCGTTTTTGACAACGATATTTAGCGTCATCCCAGCCTTTATGATGGCCGCTTCGATATTGGGGCTGAATAGCAGAGAGACAATCTGGAGGAATCCAAGGGAATAACCGAATATTTTTCGCATTGACGTTCCTATCAACTTGGCCTGAATACGAAAGGTGATTTCATCTGTACGGGTCCACCCGTTGATGGTGGAAAAATCCAACGCTTTATACGACGAAGTAAATCCGCGATAAAGTCCGAATCGTCAAGGGAGGTTTCATTTCGCAACATGGTTGCGGATGAAACGGTGCCATCCTCTTCAATGACGAGGACTACAGTCACTTTCCCTTCCAGGGCTGGATTCACTTTCAGCCTTTCTTCGTATAACATGCTGACTATGGACTGCTTTTTATTGATGAATGCCGCAACTTCCTGAAGGCTCCGTTTACCCGTAAATTTGTCCGAGGCTCGCTCCAAGAGTTCAGGTTTTTCAAACTCTGCAACGCCTATTTTTTGCAACGTACTCCTCTTAGCATTCTGGAATCCTTTCACTAATTTGTCAATCCCGGAGGTTGTTCCAACGGCCTCGCCCCGGCTGTTTTCCGGAGGTTGGCCGTCCCGGTTTATGTCTCCTTTTTTACCATCAAACTTGGTTAATCCTTCCATGGAACCGAGCTTTTCATCGAGATCCCCGAAGCCTGAAAAACCTTGGCTCTTAGGCTGCCTGCCGACCGCCTTTCCCTGGGTTCCCGGTCCCTTTCCAGACAGTATGGATAGTACGGCGGCCTTGGTGATGCGCTCTTGGACGACTCCGATTTGTTCACTTACCGTTTTTCGGGACCTTTCAATCCGTGCAGATGCTGAGGCATCTCCGCCTTTCGCACTAGAATTGCTTGTGCCCTTGGAGGAGCCTTTTGCTTTAGGTGGTGACTTGGAAACGGGTTTGCCAATCGGCTTTAAAGGCATGATGATTTTTGCCACCCGATCGGACAGGTCCGATAATGAGGTTTTGTTCAATTCGCTATAGTCGACGGATTTCACACCAAATATTACGAGAACAAAAAACAGAAAACAGATCGAAAAACTGGCAATGGATGGAACGTCGATCTGGTCGAATAATCCGCCCTTATAACTACCCTTATTGGCGTTGGGAGGGTTTCCTTTTGGTTTTTCCTGCAGGTTTTCAGTCGACATCTTTTTTACTCACGGCAAGGGCAAAACTGCTGTATCCGTTTTCTCCGCAGGTGGCGAGCACTTTTTGGAGCAGCCAGTAGGGGATATTGCGATCCCCTTGAATGGATAATTTCCCATCGAAGGATACATTCTTGTCATACTCCGAAATGGACTCCGTTTGTTTGCGCTTTTCCTCCAAGGCCTGCGCAAGTCCTGGAATTTCCGTGCCTTCGCGTTCTTGTTCTTCGCTGACAAGCGCCACAGGCGCGCCTTCCAGCATAATGTGCTTTTGACTGATGCCTATAACCAGTCCAATTTCCGGTTTGGCTTTGGCACTGCTTTCCGGCAACTCCAGATTTTTGGAAGGAGTCATGATGTCTCCTTCCGTGGAAAAATTCTTGAGGAGAAAAAATACCAGAACCGTGAGCACGTCCACTAAGGAGGTCATTTGCGGCTTGGCAAATTCGTTTCCGCCTTTGCGTTTTTTCCTGATGACGCTCATTGGTAAACACCTCCCGAAAGCAAAATATTCGGGAATTTGTTTTCCCGAACGATGTCCATGGAGCTGATGATGTCCTGATAGATGATGGTGGAATCGATTAAAAGCACCACGCTTTCTGCCGTGGGATATTCCTCTTTTAGACTTTTCATGAATTTTCCCAGCTTGGAAAAATCATAGCCTTTGGAGCCTTTTGGAATAGGATCCAGCTTGCGACCTTCGCCAATAATTTGGAATCCGTTTTCGGAAATAAGCACCGTAATGTCTACTTCCTGGTGGGAGGCCGTATCCGGTTTTGATTCCGCTGTGCCTTCCCCAGGGCCGGAAGGAGGCAGGTTAAACTTGATTACCGCGAGCTGGGTAAATACGACCATGGTTACCAAGAAGGAGATAAGGATGATAAGCATGTTCATCATCGGCGTCATGTCGATGTCAATGGCTTCCGATTCGGTGGGTCCTCCCTTCCCGGTGAGTCCCCCTTTGCTTATGCCACCACCCCGCTTAGTACTGCTCATCCCGCTTGGCCTATCCCCGATTTTCGGTCTGGATTTGCCTTCCGTTGGGCGTTCAGGAAATTCACCAAGCGCAGCACGGTTTCATCTATTTGTTCCAATAAATTGTTGGCTTTAGACCCCAGCCAAGTGAAGGCAGCCATGCAAATCATGGCAGAAATGAGACCCAGTGCCGTCGCATTCAATGCCAGGGTAATTCCGCGAGCCAGCAGTTTGCTTTTTTGAGAGGGATCGGCGGATTCCAGGGCCGAAAAGGCTTCTTGCAA
>JAYSRH010000332.1:0-3344 GCA_043721115.1 Fibrobacteria bacterium
GACAATCCCGCTCGCAATCTGGTGGCCAAATCCATAACCAGCCCCAATATTATGTCCGTGTCTCTAAGGAATCCTGCCGGATCCATCCTGCCCTTAACCGTTAAGCTAATGGTTGACGACCATCATTTGAAAACAGCATATCCCGCTGCGCCAGGCTCCTCGCACTTGCTGGCTCAAAAAAATTCTGCCCCGGTCCGCACACCCGCAGTATTCAAATTGGGAAACCACGTTGACAACCCCTGGGACCTAATCGCCCTTCCATTGTGGTTGGATCCGCCGCTTACCATGGCACAAATAAGAAAAAATAATGCTGCCCCTGGATTGGAAGCCGCAACCTGGGACATGGCAACCGGTAAATACCGCTATCTAAAAGACACGGAAATCCTGACTCCCGGAACTTCGATTTGGATGGCGTCCGCTACCAGTATGGCCTCGCTGGTTTTCCCCACACTACAAACTGTTCCCTATCAGGAAAAGGGTATCTTGAAAATGGTGCTGCATAAAGGCTGGAACCATGTGGCTAACCCTACTCTATCCACACTGTACTGGCCCATAACACGCACGCTACTTGGCATTTACGATCAGTCCCAGCTTAAAGGCTTGAACGGATACGATGCGACCGCTCATTCGTACGTCTATTCGGATTCACTGCTTCCTTGGCGCGGCTACTTCGCCTTTTATTTGGGCGGCCGCGATACCACTATCAATTTGAGCTTCAGTCCCATACTTCCTGAAGCCGCTACTCCCGTTGCGGCAAAGCCCGCTGCCGTTACGGGCATTACCCTTTCGCTTGGCTTGGCCAACCTTCCTGCCCTTCGGCTTGGAGCCATAACCCGGGCCCAAGACGGTATTGGAACCGAAGATGAAATACGCCCCCCGGCACAGGGTGAGCGTTACTCTTGGTTATGGTCGGACCGAGACAAAAACCAATTAGAAACGGACTTGAGACGTTGGATTCCCGGCGCACTGTATTCATGGCGGGTGGTGGCGCAGACTCCTACTGAGAGCCATCTCGTTGGCAATCAGAATCCGGTTCTTCCCGAGGGTTATGCCGCCTGGGCGGTATCTCGGACTCGTGGTTTGCGGTTCCCGATCCAGGCTGGTTTAGACATTCCCATGTATCCGGGCTTGGTTGACAGCTTTGAAGTTTGGGCCGGGCCGGCTGCGGAACTCGAAGCACGGCTCGCCGGGGTGCCACTATCGGTTCAGGCCTTTCAGCTTCGAATATCCACCACTGCCGGTGGTTTTGCCATTCACCTACACCTGCCTGAAGCAGCGTTAGTTCGCTGGACTTTATGGGGCCTGGATGGCCGCGCCTACCAAACCAGCCGAATGAATCTGCCTGAAGGCATTTACCATTTAGCGCCGGCTGCCCTCAAATCCCGACTCACAACTGGAATGTATGTGCTCTCTATGGACTGGACGAGCCGAACTGGTTCAATCCGGTCGGGCGCCAACGGCCACATAAGCCGAAAAATCATCATTCCTTAGAACTATTTGGCCTGTAACAGGATTGCAACACCCAGCTACATGTTTATTGGCAACAGATGGGTGTAGATTTGCTCAATATGAATCCAATAAATATACTCGTTACCGAAGACGACTCTGATATTCGCGAACTTATTGTCTACAGCTTGGAATCCGACGGATTTCACGTCCATGCGGCCAAAACCGGACAAGAAGCCTTGTCCATTCTTGCCGATGAAACCGTGGACCTTGCAATACTCGACATCATGCTTCCGGACCTATCCGGAATCGACCTATGCCGAAAAATAAAATCCGAAGAACGTTTGGAAAATATCCCTGTCCTTTTCCTTACCGCCAAAGACGGGGAAACCGATAAATTAATTGGGTTTAAAGTAGGCGCCGACGATTACCTGTGCAAACCCTTTTCCCCCAAAGAGCTGGTGGCAAGGGCACAGGCCTTAATCAAGCGCTTTACGGGTGGAAAGGGCCGTTTCGCCTTCCAGGATTTGGAAATCTTTTTCGATCGACATATCGTGGAAGTTGCACAACAACGGGTCAACCTCACCCCCAGGGAATTCATGGTGCTCAAAGTGCTGATCGAAAGTCAGCAAAGGACCATTGCCCGCGCGACTTTACTGGAGCGCGCTTGGGGCATGGAGTCCAAAGCCGGCCTACGTAGCGTGGATGTTACTGTGACCCGACTCCGTGAAAAAATAAAACCCTATGGAAAGTGCATCAGGACGGTAACCGGATTCGGTTATCAATGGGATCCGGAAGGGAACCAATCAGCCAAACCCAAAGCCTAACCCTTATATGATGCCTGAATAATGCGTAAATAATGCGTGACCTGAACCGGCCCTATCCATCCCTGCGAGCCCACCTAATCGCCATGTTGGGTGTATTTGCTGCTTTGTTTTTAGGCCTCACTCTTTACCTTTACCTCACTTCCCGCACCCTCTTTGCTGAAGCCCTAAAACGTGAACTTTCCGGGGACCTAGAATGGATGGCCTCTTTAATCGCAACGGACCCGGATCTATTGGCGGCTCCCGTCCGCGCCGACTCGCTGTGCCGGGCCATTGCACGGTTTAAAGGATTCCGAGTGACTATTATTGACTCCGACGGTCAAGTGCGGGCTGATTCCCATGTTCCCCTCCGTGAAACAGGCGCATTGGAAAATCATCGCCATCGACCGGAAATTATGGAAGCGGACGCCAAGCTTTGGGGTTATGCCTGGAGGTATTCCAGTACCATCGACATGGAAATGCTTTACGTTGCCCGACGGTTGCCAAACCAAAAAGGCTACTTGCGCATTGCCGCAGGACCCACTGCCCTGTGGAGTTTTCAGAAAGCGTCTTTGCGTATTTTCGCATTGTTCCTGGGCTTGTTTATGTCCGGTTCCCTAGCCGTTACCTGGTGGATAAGCAGAAAAATCAGTTCACCCCTGCTGCATCTCATTGGAACAGACTCGCGCGGGTCCGGATCTCCCACGCCAAGATGGGAGGCAGAATTCCGGGAAGCAGAAATTTTAAACCATGCCTTTCAAGGCTATGTAGAAGAAATCCGAAAATTGGGCGGCGCTGTCGAAACCGAACGCGATAAACTGGTCGCTATCATGAACCAATTGGAAGAAGGCATTATCATTCTGTCGGATACCGGTTTAGTGATGGCCGCAAATCCAGCATCCATCCGTCTGATTGGAGCGAATACGAATACGACTGACCAAAGTCGCTCGGCGTGGCTCAATCGGCCCGCAAGTGAGCTCCTCAAGCATAAGGCACTGAACGACTGGATAAGCCGCATCAAGGAGAGCGATCGCCCGCCATTTCTCCATGTGGATAAAGGCTCGGAGGCGGAATACGATTTGCTTTGCCACATAA
>JAYSRH010000333.1:0-8679 GCA_043721115.1 Fibrobacteria bacterium
CCGTTGCCCTGGTGATTCTAGATACGCGTACGCATGCAGAGGATTTGATCAGTAGGGATCTGTCCGCAGTTCGTCAAGGATTGTTCGATGTATTGGATCATTGGATGGGCTTAACGGCATCCGGACAGGCGGCGCTTCCAAAGGATAGTTTGCAATCCAGACTAAAAATCATGTTGGATTCCATTCCATGGGTAAGGGATAACCGTGTTTTGACACAGCAAGTTTCTCTGCTTGACCATCCAGCCCTATTCCAATCCGCGGATCGATTGTGGTATACGGCTCCCCAGAATCAGCCTTCGCTGGCCGAGGTGCACTATTCACATTCTTTGAATGCGAAGAAGAGTGCCCATTTGCGAATGGATGCGGCGCCTTGGCACCGCGACAAGAATTTTCTGAGCGGTCTTGCGGCAGGATTTGATTTGGAAGACAGTGTTGGCAAGGTCCCGAACGGCTTGGAGGCAAGCCTATCTTATGCGCAAACTTGGGGTTCAGTCTTATTGTTCCGACGCATTGGGTTTTTGACCGGCATTGGAGGAGAATCCCAACGACGTATTCTATCCATGGATTTATGCCTCTACTTACTAAACTTCCAATTGAACTACGGAACTTTTGATACGCAGCGGCGCGACGCGGAGCTGGCGTTCAGCTTACCTTTAATCAGCGATGCAGCCGCCTCGTATTTTTTGGGAGTGGGTTACAGTGCTTTTTTGACAGGATCAGTGAAAGGCTACCAGCGGGATACTTTTCACTCCTTTTTAGTATGGGGCCCCAAACGCCAAATTTTTGGAACACGGATTCGGTTTAATCTCCACTACCAGCAAGAAGGTCCGTTCACCGCAGGCTGGACCCCAACATTTTCAGCAGGCGCTTCCCTGTCTCTATTTGAATAACGATTTAGAATAGTGGACCCTATTTTGGGATTGTTTTTTATGCTTGCATTTGAATATAAATATGCGTATATTCTAATATATGAAATCAAAAGAGCTTGCTTTACTAGTTAAAAATGCCGAAGCCGCCTCCGAGGGCTTGAAATCTTTGGCGCATCCAACCCGGCTTCTGGCAGTCTGTTTTATCGGTTCAGGGGAAAAAATGGTGGGAGAGTTGGAAGTTTTCTTGGGCACTTCCCAAAGCAACGTTTCTCAGCATCTTGCCAAATTGCGTGACAAGGGCATCTTAGCCACCCGCAAAGAAGGCAACCAAGTATTCTATCGGCTCAGGGACAAAAAAGTCCTCAACCTTATCAGTTCCTTGCAATCGTTGTATTGTAGTTGAGTTTTCTTGTAAGGCTTAAGGAAAAGCGGAAGCATGCACTTTGAACTTGGATTTGTACTAGCCGGCCTAGCAGGCCTTAGCCTCGGCTTAGTCGGAGGCGGGGGGGCCTTGCTCACCGTTCCTATTTTGGTATATGGCTTTCAGGTACCGGCGGTTTTGGGTACGGCGTATTCATTATTCATCGTTGGGGTTACAAGTTTTGTTGGCGCGATAATGGCCTTACGCAGCAAGCATGTGGTCTTCCGGGTGATGCTTTTGTTTGCCCCGCCTGCTTTTCTCGGCATATTTCTGTCCAGAAATTTTATTCTTCACGAAATCCCCGCAAGGATAAGCATAGGAAACCACTTTTCCCAATCCCGTGAAGGCTTGCTGATGTGTACGTTCGGATTGGTAATGGTTTTGGCCGCAATACTCACGTTACAAAAGACTCCGCAAAACCCACCAGCCGGGCAATTAGAATTAAGCGTTTCCAACTTGGTGATCTTGGGATTTACCGTAGGAATTCTAACTGGGCTTTTTGGAGCGGGGGGTGGATTCCTGATAGTTCCGGCTTTGCTTTTTTTTGCTGCCTTGTCCATGGAAAATGCCATTGGTACATCCTTAGCCATCATAGCGGTTGATGCATGGTTCGGCCTTGCCAGCGACTTGGGTCATTATCAAGGTTGGAATTGGAAATTTGTTTTTTACTTCAGTGGATTTTCACTGGCAGGCGTGATGCTGGGTCAATATTTCAGCAGTCGGATAAGGGGCACCCATCTCAAGACCGTTTTTGCCTGGCTGACTATGCTCTTAGGGTTGGGGCTTTTCATAAAAGAATTTGTGCAAGGAATAATATGATTCTCAAAAAGTTTTATTTGAAATGTCTTTCCCATGGTTCCTATTTCTTGGCCGATGAAGCATCGCGCGAGGCGGCTATCATTGATCCTCAGAGAGACGTGGAACAATATTTATCCATTCTGACGGAAGAGGGTTACCGGCTGAAATACATTTTGGAAACCCATGTACATGCGGATTTCGTATCCGGGCATTGGGATTTGGCAGCGCAAACAGGCGCCAAAGTGGTATTTGGAGCAAAGGCTTTGGCGAAAAAACCATTTTTAAAAGTTCGGGATGGTGACGAACTTAAATTGGGCGCAGCGATTTCGATCCATGTTCTGGAAACGCCGGGCCATACCCCGGAAAGTGTTTGTTACCTAGTCCATGATTTGAAAGCCCCAGACTCCGTGCCCGTTTTATTTTCCGGCGATACCCTATTTGTCGGCGATGTCGGCAGGCCTGATTTGCTGGGAACTAAGCTGCCCGCATCGGAGCTGGCCTTGTTGCTCTATAATTCCCTTGAATATAAAATCAAAACGCTGCCTGATGAAACCCGTGTTTATCCCGCCCATGGGGCGGGATCGGCTTGTGGAAAAAAAATAGGCGATGCTGAGTTCACGACGATTGGCGCCGAGAAAAAAAATAATTACGCCCTGCAAGCCAAGGATCAGGAAACCTTCATCCACCTTGTCACTTCGGATCTTCCTGCTGCTCCGGGATATTTTACGGAGGACGTCAGGCTTAATTTGGAAGGCGTGCGTTCCTTGAAGGAAGTTGTGCTGGAATTAAAAGCATTATCCCTTGCGGAAGTGCAGTCGGCAATAATGGCAGGCACAATGGTATTGGATACGCGTTCGGCGGATGAATATTCATCCGGATCCATTCCCAATGCAATCAATATCGGACTGGAAGGTCAGTTTTCGCCTTGGCTCGGGACGCTCTTTCCGCCTGATATTTCCATCCTCTTACTTTGCGAGGTCGGCACGGAAGAAGAAGCAGCAATCCGCTGTGGCCGTATCGGCTATGAAAATATTGTGGGCTTTGTGGCAGGCGGTTTCGAGTCGTGGAAAAATCAAGGAGGGCCAGTCGCGCAGTTTGTTCGCCTAAGCCCATCGGAATGGAGCGCTTTGGATTTACGTCAACCAGAATTATCCACGAATAAAAAGATTCTACCAGGTGAAGGCCTTCCCATATTACTTGATGTTCGTAACCCATCGGAAACTGAACAAGGTGTGATTCCTGGTGCCACAATAATTCCCCTTAACCGACTGAATTTTGAAATGGACGCATTGGATCGAAATAGACCGGTTCGTATTTATTGCGGAAGCGGTTACCGTTCTTCCATCGCGACGAGCATTCTGCGTAACCGGGGCTACAAAAATGTACAGGATTTATCCGGAGGAATGAATGCCTATAACAGAGCCGGTCTGCCAGTACGTTATTTTTTGGAATCTCAACCTGTAAAGTGAAGGAATAACCGAAATGTTCACATTTATTAAAAACGCATTGGGGCTGGGAGAAACGATTGACTTTGCTGCTTTGGTTCAAGAAGGCGCCCAGATTGTGGATGTCCGGACTAAGGATGAATTTCAAGGTGAGCATATAAAAGGGTCGGTGAATATTCCTCTCCAAGTACTGACGCATAAACTGTCCAGCATTCATAAAGACAAAACAGTCATTGTCTGCTGTGCCAGCGGTGTGCGAAGTGCCAGCGCGAAACGGATTTTGACGTCCAGTGGATTTTCGGATGTGTACAATGGTGGAGGATGGAGAGGTTTGCAGGGGAAGTTGAATCGGTAGAATGCAGGTCACCTGCGAAAAAGAAAACGTTGGAACGGAATATGCTGAAAACAAGCTGAAATACAGAAATTTGTCCGCCTGATTTAGGCTGGCGGTAACTGTCCTTGCCAATCGGACACTTGGTCGAGGTCAATATCAACCAGTGCAGCTGTTCCGGATAACACATGCAACCACCTTTTAGTAAGTGAAAGACGCAAGGCGGCGTTGGCTTTGTAGTGCTATACAGCTATAGTTTTCGACACTTATTTCGAAGTTAATGCTCTGAGCACTAGAGCGAATATTTAGAGCGTTTCCCCCCATTTACCGTTCTTCAATGCCTATTTTAAGGGGATGTCCCTCGAACTGCCTGATATTGTCGAGTATGCCGAATATCGCCTATACCTGAAGGACCGATATAAGTTACTAAAGGCAGGGAGCTCCAAAATTTCGCACCGATATATCAACGCCAAAGTAGGTGTCAAATCTTCGGGATGGATATCAGATATACTCGGTGGCAGGCAAAAACTCAAGGTAAACCAAGTTCGTTCAGTGGCGGCAGCATTTAAAATGGATGAACGCGAATACGATTTTTTAAGTGTGTTGGTGGTAATGGAAAAAGCAGCCAACCCTGAACAAAGAGTCGCTGCCATGGAAAAATGGTTGTCACTCAAGGGGCCCAAACGTGAGATTGTAGAGAAGGACCGGTTTGCTTTTTTCGACCACTGGTACCATTTGGTGCTACGAGAGCTGCTGGGTGTTCTGCCGTTTTCGGGTGACTATGCCAGGTTGGGTGCAACACTTAGCCCTCCTATCAAACCGCGGCAAACTAAGAAAGCCATAGACCTTTTGCAGCGAATGGGTTTGATATTGCCTCAAGTTTGGAATCGGAGGATTTCGGATATTCCCGTACTGACCAAGTCGCCGAATGGCGACACCCACCAATGGAATAAAATATTAAAAGACCTGATGAAACTGGCGCCAGGAGCCTTGGACCGCTATTCTAAACATGAACGAGATTTTTCCGCACTAACTTTAAGCTTGTCGTCAGATGGCTTGAAAAAAGCAGGTGAGGAAATCGCCGAATTGCGCAAAAGGCTCTTGCTCATCTCAGAGAAAGATAGAGTTCAAAATCGGATTTACCAGTGTTTGTTTCATGTCTTTCCCGTTACACAAACCTTGGAGCCAAAGCGTGATTAAACTCCTTCTATTATTGTTTTTGGCCGGCGTGCTTTCATCAAGCTGTGTTCAGGAGGGTGGGACTGATATCCCCAATGAATTGGTTGGTAAAGAATTCATTGCCGGAAAATCCGCAGTTGAAGCGGATATAAAGTTGGTGCCGGTTGGTTTTATTCCCGGTGGTCAGGGGGGAGACTCCGGTCGCACTTTGATATTCACTAGCAAGACTGACGCGCAAGGGCGATTCTATGTGAAGAACGCAGTGCCGGGTCAGTACAACATTCTGGCTTCCAAAGACGGTCTAAAATCGTTTCGTGATTCCATTGCAATCACCGGTAAAGGTCAAGAATTGGCTTCGGATACTTTAAAGGCACCGTGCTCTCTGACCGGAATAGTCCAGTTGGAACCGCAAGATGATCCACAATCCGTTACCGTGCAGGTATTGGGGTCTACTACTTTTGTAAATGTCGACCAAAATGGTTTATTTTCTCTCACCAATCTTGGTGCGGGCCAATATCGTCTCCGAATAGTCACCACTTTAAATGGTTACGTCCCTTTATATAAAGAGTTCACGTTGATGCCGGGTAGGAATGAAACATTAATCGAGCCGCTTCGTCCCTTCTATTCATCGATTCCAGTTGTTAAGGGATTATCCGTTTTCTCAAATGGGGTCAGTTCACTTAAGTTATCCTGGAATAAATCAACCTTCACCAAGATTCAGGCATACCTTGTCTATCGCGATTCCGAGGGAGTTTTGTTACCAAGTGAAAAACCCATAGTAAGGGTTACTGATACCTTTTTCATCGACACCCTTTATAGCAGAACGCCAGTCTTTGGCCAACATTCCTATATGGATTCACTCCCTCATTCTTATACGTATCGTGTTAAAATCCTTGACAAGTCTGCCAATATTGGGCCAAGCTTCGGTTTTGTTGAAGGAAAAGTCTTACCGCCAAGGCACGATTCGACATTCATTTATTGGAAAAAGTCTCTTGGGACCTTGCCCAGGGGATCCCCCAATAGCTTGGTGGTTTTCAACAATGAAATGTGGCTGCTTTATTACAATCAAATTGGACGCAGGATATTCAATCCGAATATTTTGGACACTCTAATCGTTTGGTCTTCTCCTGATGGCATTAGTTGGAAAAAGAGATTTCAGTTCGACTCAACAAATGATAATTATTCTGCCATTACAGTTTTCAGAAATAAACTTTGGATTGTAGGACAAAAATCAACTTTTTCCGGTTTTTCGACTGGATTTCAAAATATTATTTGGAGTTCATCCGATGGCGTTCAATGGGTAGAAGAAATTCAATCCGAAAGCAACCCTTCGGTTTCAAATTATGGAGTCTCTACTTTTCAAAATCGGTTATGGCTATTTGGTAGGGATCGGTCCTCCTTGGCCAATTATTTTCAGTCAAGTGCAGATGGACTAGTTTGGAAGCGGGAAAAAAACATAATCGACTCTTCATATACGGATTACATCATTGTCCCATTCTTAGACAGGCTTTGGTCTATCGGTTGGGAGGATGGTTACAATAGCCGGATTTTTTCCACAATGGATGGATCAACTTGGACTTCATCCAGCCTTCCAGAAGAACTTTGGAGAAGATCCAATCACGCTCTCACCCAACATCGCGAAAAGTTATGGCTGATCGGCGGCGGGAATGAAATGAACAATATATTCGTTCGAGCCGAGTACAAAAATGACGTATGGTCCTCACCAGATGGTCTAAATTGGCAACTCATGGACTTACACGCCCCCTTCGAAGCTCGAGCAAAGCCATTATCCGTCTCCTTTCAGGGAAAGCTATGGGTAATGGGAGGGGTTAATCCTTATTTGGTTCCCAGTGGTCAACAGTATACAGATATTTGGTATCTTCCCTGAAAACCGATTCGGTACTATCCCAGGTTTGTGAAACCCGGAATAGAAATTTTAATTCTGGGACGAAATAGTTTTACTGAAAGTTGCAAATGTTAGTGTAGCAGATCCTTTTCAGTGCATACCGAAACTGTGCCCTCCCAAGTTCCTACAACTGGCTCCGGTGTTTCAGAGGTTCGCTTATAAATGCTACCGTTAAATGTGGGGAAGCGACTCATTATAGTTGCAGCGTATTCCAAACTATCCAGTGTTGTGTCACTGCTGCCTGTCAGCCCGCGAGGTGGAATGCCACGCACAATAACGAGGCCGGAATCCCGGACCGCCTGGGGCGTGGTCCAGATTCCTCCATTAACTTTCATGTCTGGATACCCATTCCACCGAAATATGGCACTGCTATATTTGTTGCCATTTAAAACTAGCGCAAGCCGACCCGTTGCGCTCTTTCCCGGGGTAAATGTTTGCGAAACGATGTAGCACTTTTTGATTGTATCGCTAGGAATTGGCCGTGGTATGGGAACGATTAGGGTATCGCATGTGGTATGGGTAGCCACAAAATTTCCTTTGATGTTGCGAAGGGGGCTTGAGAAAACGCCACATAATGAGGAACCGGTAGAATTGAGGATGGCGTCGAAACTAAACTGCCGATACGGTGGAGTGGATCCGAAAACAACCCTATGGGACCCATTGCTAAGTACATAACCAGTTGCAGAATCTCTGGCGCCGGATTTCCAGGTTACTGACCCAGTCAAGATGGAATCCCATTTACGAATAATGAGTTTACCGGTAAATACAGAATCAAAATTTGGTGCAACGCCTTTCCTTGTGACAGAAAATTTCCAGCAACCAACGACATTGCTAGGAATTGGCAATGTGGGATGTGAGTTAATGCAGGTTGTATCACTAGACCATTCTTCAATAGTTATGCAGACATGTGCAGAGCCAGCGTTTTTTTTGTGTATAAATAAATGTATGTCGGCCGTTTTATTGCCTTCAATATAGGCGCTATCGATGCCCTCATGCGTTAGCGTTGAGTCCATTCCCGTGGAATCCAGTTGAAAGAGCTGACCAGTAAAATTACGGGAAATCCCGGATGGTATGCCTGCTATGACCACCGAGTCCAGATGACCTGGATACAAAGTCCACGATTTACGGATAGGATGCATTCCTTCGCCGGAGACAGATAAGACGAATAATGCCTGTGTGCCAGCACCTGTTTTTGCAAGGTAATCCTTGGGCAAGGCAGGAAGTCTTACCATGGCCGAACCCATTGGTGCACCCACTGTTGGTCCAGTGGCCGATCTTTCTGATTGATTACAACCAAATAGACCAAATATGGCACAAGCTAATCCTGTGAAATAAACTTTTTTTTTCATAAATGTGACTCCCTTAAGTTAAATGCTTACCAATGGCCGGAATTGGGACCGGTAGCATGTTATTAAAGTATGAGGAAAGAGTATTATTTGGTCGGAACCCTATTAGAATACCGCTCTCAATTTCAGAGCAGGCCTTTAAATCGAATTTTACACAGTTGTTCCACACCAGATCAGTTGAGCAACTGCAACAAATGCCGGCTGACTAATTCTGACTAATTCTACCTAAACACAGCAGTTAGTGTATACTGATTGAGCCCTTATGCCCAAAAGAATGAAGCCATCCCACTACTGTCCAAAATGTTTTGAATTTTTTACCCAAGATTTGGGATAAAAAATCAAGTTCGTAGTGCCGACCCCAAAGTGGGTAGATTTAGGTTTGGA
>JAYSRH010000334.1:0-8675 GCA_043721115.1 Fibrobacteria bacterium
CCTCAGTATCCGGCTGGCCGAATCCAGGTGCTTTGGTGTTGCCGGTTATCACTTTGAGTTTGACTTATATCGCCTATATCACGCGTATTGCTCGCGGCAGCTTTTTGGAAAACCTGAACAAGGACTATATCCGCACCGCACGCGCGAAAGGACTACCGGAATCGCGGATTTTGTGGAAACACCTTTTACGCAATAGTATTTTGCCGATTGTGAATTTTATGGCACCGGCCACTGCGTCGGTTCTCACGGGAACACTGGTCGTGGAAAAGATTTTCAATATTCCCGGCCTCGGCCGCTACTTTGTCGAATCAGTTTTTCAACGCGACTTTCCTCTTGCGCTTGGCGTTATCATCGTCTATTCAGTGTTTCTGCTTTTTCTAAACTTGGTAGCCGACATTATACAGACCTTTGTCGACCCCCGCATTCTGTTGCAATAGCATGGCCCAATTTCAAGAACCGGTTGTTAAAACTAGCGTGGTGCAGACTACCAGCCCTTCTCCCTGGAGGCTAGCCTTAATCAAGCTCAGCAAAGACCGCCGAGCCCTTCCTGCAGCGTCCATTCTAATGCTGATGACATTGGCCGTTTTTATCGGGCCTTGGTTTCTGCCCAATTTTGAATCACAAGTTCTTGAGAATCAATTGGCTGCACCTAGTTGGTGGCATTGGATGGGAACGGACCATTTGGGACGGGATGTGCTAGTGCGCGTTTTAAAAGGCGGTCAACTTTCCCTTGCCATTGGTTTTCTTGGGACGTTGGTCAGTGTTGTGATTGGATTGTTCTACGGATGCATTTCTGGCTTCTTTGATGAAAAACTCGATCAAATCATGATGCGTGTGGTCGACATTCTTTATTCCCTACCCTATATGTTTCTTGTCATCATCTTGATTTTTCAATTCGGGAAAAATATCTACGTCCTTTTTCTGGCTCTAGGATTGGTTCAATGGCTGACGGTAGCTCGCATTGTTCGCGGTCAAGTCCTCGCTCTTAAAAATGAGGAGTTCATTCTTGCGGCTAGAGCTTTAGGAGTCGGCAGCTTTCGCATCATTTTGCGTCATATCATCCCCAACGTGATGGGCGTTGTGATTGTCTATGCCACATTAACGGTGCCTTCCGTAATTCTTCAGGAGGCCTTTTTAAGCTTTCTGGGGCTTAATGTGTCTTCGTGTACGTGGGGTGTGCTTATTTCTGATGGAAATGCTTATATGGATACAGCATGGTGGCTGCTGCTTTTTCCGGGTTTAACCCTAACGATTTGCCTCTTGTGTATGAATTTTCTGGGAGACAGCCTTAGGGATGCCCTCGACCCAACTTCTAAAATCAACTGAAATCGGAATTCTTACCATGGCCTTCAAAAAGCAGGGTTTTTGAAGGCCAGAGAAGTTTCAGAAAAAAAACGAAATTAGGCTTCTGTATCGTCCGTTTTTTTAACCGATTGAATGGTCACACGAATTTCTTGCGAAATCCGCTTTATGTTTTGCAGAATTTTACGGGCCCGGGTGCCCGCGGATTTATTCCCGCGTTCGAACTTTTCGAACTCTTCCTTTAGGGACCCAATCTCATTTTCCAAGGCTTGAATAGTGCTCATTGTTCATCCTCCGAGAGTAAAAGTGGCTAAAATCCGCCGTACTGACCATTTAAGTTGCAACAAAAGGACGCGAATGTCAATTCATCCTTTCATTTTTTCCAAAAAACCGCGGTGTCTTCCATAAAATCATCATTTTTTTCATTTTTTCGCCATAGGCAAGTGCCAATTCTGGGTCGTAACAACCGATTACGCCGAATATACCTGTGCTAAAACCCCAAAAAAGCAACGGCTCATGTACACCGTTTTGACCGCTAAAGTGAATTTCTCCTGCTTTGGAGAGCGTATCCAATTTTCCATTCCAGTCAGAAAACTGTTCTGCTCGATATCCTGGCCCCTGCGGAAAACCTCGAAATAAAGTCGCCGTATCCTCATTACAATGATACTGAACTGTTAATACAGGACCGATCCAATTTTTTCCCATAAAATGTTGCGGAATCACTCTTTCACTTTTTGCAATTCTGCCAAGTATTGGAAAGGATTGAAATCCATTGGGTTTCAAAAAGAGTTCCTCACCTTGAAAGACAAGCGCGATTTGCAAAAAACGACTTGGAATCAATTTAAATCCAGCTTCACGCAATTCGCCCAGGTAGCGGCCATGGTAAAAAATAAGTCGATTGCCATTTTGGAAGTATCCCTGCTCCATGTCCCTTTCACTAGCGTTTTCAGTAAAGGCCGCATAGGCTGAAAACTCTTGGTCAAATTCATGTAAAACCAAATGCACGGTATCGGTGCCTGCAAATTCAAATTTGTGACTGCGGGTTGAGGCGAATTGGAATGTCGAGTCGGATGATTCATTTTGCTTAGGCAAGGAGTCCACCGAATAGCTGGTTGCCGGGAGGTTTTTCCACAATACCCGGTTGGCGATCGGCAACAAAGAAATGTCCTCGTCTTTTGAAAATTGGCAACCGACAAAAAATGAAATCACCAGCCAAAAAATCGCACTGGTGAAAATCGGATAGGATTTCATACGTCCTCACGACCCGGACATTCCGGCGCCAAAATGCAATTTATGCAACCATTTAAAACCTGCCGACAACGCCACATTTTATCCTGGGAATTGGAAGCCAACGCATTGACCATTGGACCGGTTGCTTTCAGGTAGGCGTCCATAGCCGTATAAATCATCCACGATTTTCCGGGGAACAACATGGTATAAAACCTATTGCAGTAGCTGAGTTTCTCTTCAGCCGTTATCCAGGGTGAATTCCGTTTATTTTTCAAAGGACCGAATTCCCTCAATAAACGAATATGTCCAGAAGTAATGGGCAACATCATTTCATCGTTCCAAAATTTTTCTGGTTGAGCGCCTGGAATTTGAGTCAGCAACCACATAAAATACCGTGGCTTACTTTTAAACTGGGAAGATTTTCCCATCATAAAAATCTCCTCGGCCAAAATTTGAACACTGGCTTCCGCATTGCCTACGGAATGTACCCATGGCACCAAAGCCCCGTGATGATAAAAAAAATCGCAGACACTCCGTAAAATTCCGGGAACTTTGGGCAATAGATCCCAATCATCCAGCCCCTTAAAGCCTTGCAACTTATTTTGCAAATCTTGAAAGGGCATTCGATTTAGCTTAAAGAGGTCGGTGCCATAGGCATCCCACAAATGCGCCAGGAGCTGGATGACGCGCATCTCGCTGATGTTTTGATGCAAGGCGCAAAAGCACAGAAGTAAAGCCACACCGCGATCGGATTCCGGTGGCATGGGAAAAAGAATTTTTCCGGACCCACCCTGGAAATGGGAAAGGATCCCGGGCTTTACGCTTTGGAATTCCAAAATGAAAGTGCGAAGGGATTCAATCTGCTTAGGGTTGCGTTCCACCCAGTTCAAGGGGTAAGCCTCTGCCCCATTCGCATGATGCGGTTACCAGGTTTCAAGAGTGCGGGGTCCACTTCGTTCGCGAGCTGACTGGATAGGATGACAACTACAGTCGATCCCAATTCAAAGCAACCTAACCCCTCGCCTTTGCCAATCGGTAATGGACCTTGGGGTCGCCACACTTTATCTCGACTTTGTGGCCAGGCATTCCCGATAATATCTGCATGGAAATCTAAAGTGATTCGGCCAACATTGGTGGCCCCCACCATCACAACCAAAGCTTTGCCTACCGCGCCTTCTACTTCGACAATTAATCTTTCGTTGACTACGAACAGTCCAGGAATATGGTTCACGCTCCAGGTGTTTACTGGCCAGAGCGCGCCGGGAATATAGGCAACCTGATTCACCTGGCCGTCAATAGGGGAATGGATCCGATGATAGTTGTAGGGTGCCAGATAAATGGTCAAAAAACCACCGGAAAGATAGTCTTCCAAATTCCAGCTAGGTCCAACCAATTCCTGCAAACTATATTGCAAATCTTTAATTTGCGTTAGGCGAGGGACTTTACTTTGGAAGCGACCACCTTGAGTCAGTGTTCCATCAACGGGCGAAACCACCTCCGTCGTATCTATGGGACGCGCACCAGGTTTTAATCGCCTTTTAAAGAAATCGCCTAGGGTAGCGTACTGATCTAAAGCGTGTTCAGACTCTGCAACCTCTACTCGGAAATGACGGATAAACCAGTTTTTAAGATGTCTATGGAGTCCAAAAGGCAGGGCCGAATGCGCTACACTGCCCACAATATGGCTAAGGATGTTTTTAGGAAGGATGTACAGAAGCCGGTAGGGCAAGCGAAACCTCTGTTAGATTGACTAGAGCACTGAGTAGGATAGCAAGAAAACTGCGGTCGCGCGGACTTGAACCGCGAAGGGGTTGCCCCCACCAGCACCTCAAGCTGGCGTGTCTACCATTTCACCACGACCGCGAAACTTGCGAATACCTAATCGATTTCCTTATTTGCCAGTCTGTCCTGCAGCGCCTGTGGGTGCCTCTGTGCCGGCCGGTGCGGATTGCGCAGCCCCATTCGGAACAGATTTTTCAGTCGCCTGTCCCAATCCAGGAATGGCAGATGGCGCACCCGCTCCGCCTGCTGTAGGCGCAGGCGAGTTTGGCAATACGCTGGAAAGTCCATGCCGGGCTGATTTCAGCTCCGATGAACGACGACCGCTATCAATCCCTTTAGTGGAAAGGATATTCAGGCCAATTAAAAGAATAAACGAGGCAAATGCAGCACCCTGCGTGAGTTTGGTTAAAAATGTGGCTGCCGAACTGCCGGTAAAGGCCGCTCCGCCCCCCATGCCACCAAAAGCACCGGCTAATCCACCGCCTTTGTCGTTTTGGACCAGGATCAAAAGAACCAACAAGACGCAAACGAAAATATGGAGCACGACTAATGCGACGAAAATCCAGTGATTCATGCAGTTTTCCTGATGTTTAGGCGGCTTTAATAATACCTAAAAAACTTTCCACCTTCAAGGAAGCGCCACCAATAAGCCCGCCATCGACATCGGATTGATGGAGCAAACCAGATGCATTTTCGGGCTTCATGCTTCCACCGTATTGAATTCGAACGCCTTCCGAAAGTTCCAGGTCATACAGTCCGAGCAATACTTCACGAATAAATTTATGCACCGCTTGCGCTTGCTCATCAGAGGCCGTCCGGCCGGTTCCAATCGCCCACACAGGCTCATAGGCAATAACCGTTTTGGCCGCATCGGCTTTGGATAAGCCCTGGTAGGCGGCTTTCACTTGGGTAGCAATCACCTGTTCGGTAATACCGGCATCGCGTTCGGCCAAAGTCTCCCCTACGCAAATGATGGGTGTGAGCCCTTCCGCGATGGTTTTGGCGGTTTTACGACGCACGTTTTCATCGGATTCACCGAAAAGAGTGCGTAATTCTGAATGACCCAGTATCACATAGGTTACGCCAAGGGCTTTGAGCATATCCAAGGAAATTTTGCTGGTAAATGCGCCTTGATTTTCCCAGTGTACATCCTGAGCCCCAAGTTTAATCCCCGTACCTTTTACGATACCACTAACCCGATCTAACGCAAGAAAAGTGGGGCAGATAACAATATCGCAGGATTCCACATAGGTCTGCCCTTTGACCGCCGCCACCAAGTCGGTGGCCAAAGCCGCAGACTCCGCGACCGTTTTATTCATTTTCCAATTGCCGGCAACGATTTTCTTGCGCATGTTCTAAACCTTTTCCGTAAGGCCATGGACGCCCGGCAACACTTTGCCTTCCAAAAACTCCAAAGAAGCCCCACCACCGGTGGAAACATGGGAAACCTTTTCGGCCAAACCCAATTGTTCAATTGCAGCAGCGGAATCCCCACCACCGATAATGGTAATTGCGCCCTGTGAGGTGGCCGCGACCAATGCATTGGCAACAGCGAAAGTACCGGCAGCGCTTTCCTTGATTTCAAAAACACCCATGGGCCCATTCCAGACCACGGTTTTCGCAGACTTTACAATCGTTGAAAAAAGCTCCGCGGACTTGGGACCAATATCCACAGACTCCATGGTGGCAGGAATGCCTTCACGTGGGACGGCCTGCAAAGTGCCCAATTTGCGACCTTTAAAGTCGAGCATGTCGGTTACCATAAAGTCCACGGGAAGTTGGATTTTATCGCCGCCGCGTGCGAGCAAGGCCTTGGCCAGGTCGATCTTATCATTCTCTACCAAGGATTTCCCAATTTCAAAACCCATGGCTTTGAGAAAGGTGTACGCCATTCCGCCGCCGATAAGGAGCTTGTCCACCTTGGGAAGCAAAGCTTCGATGACGTCGATTTTACCGGAAATTTTTGCGCCGCCTATGATGGACACAAAAGGGCGTTTGGGCTGATCCAAAGCCGCTCCCAGAAAATCGAGCTCTTTTTTCATAAGAAAGCCGGCCGCGCTGATGGGCAGAAAATGGGTGATGCCTTCCGTAGACGCATGGGCCCTGTGGGCACTGCCAAAAGCATCGTTCACATAGATTTCAGCGAGAGCGGCCAACTGTTTTGCGAAGCCGGCGTCATTGCCTTCTTCTTCGGTATGAAAGCGGAGATTTTCAAGCAGGAGAACATCGCCATCTTGAAGAGCTGCGACAGCTTTCTCAACTTCCGGCCCAATACAATCCGAAACGGTTTGCACGTTCCGACCCAAAAGTCTGGAAAGCACTTTGGCCACTGGGGCTAAGCGCAAAGATTCCGTAACGCCTTTGGGTCGGCCTAAATGCGACACGAGAATGGTCTTCGCACCTGCGGCAATCAGAAACTTTAAGGTAGGCAGCGACTCTACCAGTCGCTTTTCACTTTCCACCTGACCATCCTTGATGGGCACGTTGAAATCAACGCGTGTGATCACTCGTTTGCCCTTAAGGCCGGGCCCTTTGGGCCCGATAAGATCCTCGACGAAAAGTTTAGCCATGATTTAGATTCCTGATTTAAAGGGCGAAGCTGCTATTAACCGACTTTGGCGATGTGGAAAATAAGATCCACAAGCTTGTTGGAATAGCCCCATTCATTGTCATACCAAGCGACGAGTTTAACAAAGTTGTCGTTGAGTGCAATGCCGGCATCTGCATCAAAAATGCACGTGCGGGTGTCGCCTAGAAAATCGGTGGACACAACTTGATCATCCGTATAACCCATGATGCCTTTCAGCGTGGTTTCCGAAGCCAGTTTCATGGCCGCTTTGATTTCCTCGTATTTCGCGGGCTTGGACAGACGGCAGGTCAAATCGACCACAGAAACGTCCGGGGTGGGAACTCGGAAAGCCATGCCGGTCAATTTTCCGTTCAATTCAGGAATCACTTTTCCCACGGCTTTGGCTGCGCCCGTGGCGGAAGGAATGATGTTTTGGGCAGCGCCGCGACCGCCGCGCCAGTCTTTTGCGGAAGGTCCATCGACGGTTTTTTGAGTGGCGGTAGTGGCATGCACGGTCGTCATCAGCGCCTCAACAATACCCCAGTTGTCATTGACGACTTTGGCAAGCGGTGCCAAGCAATTGGTGGTGCAGCTGGCGTTCGAAACGATGTTCTGGGAAGAATTGTATTTATCGTGGTTGACGCCCATGACATACATGGGAGCATCCGCAGACGGTGCGGAAATAATCACTTTTTTTGCACCGGCGGTGATATGGCCTTGGGCCTTATCGACCGTGGTAAACAATCCGGTGGATTCAATGACGTAATCGGCACCGACAGCGGCCCATTTCAAGTCAGCGGGATTCTTTTCCGCAGTTACCCGAATGGCTTTGCCGTTTACGACAAGCTTGCCATCTTTGGCTTCGGCGGTCCCTTTGAAGGCGCCATGCGTCGAATCGTATTTGAGCATGTAGGCCATATAGTCCACATCGATCAAATCATTGATCCCGACGATTTCAACGTTGTCTCTAAGAATGGCGGCCCTAAACGCCAAACGTCCAATTCTTCCAAATCCATTGATTCCAATTTTAACGGCCACCGATTACCTCCTAGTAAATGAATTGCTGTTGCGGACGGAAATATACTTGTTGGCCATTCAGAGTGCAAGATTGCCGAATGGCGCTAAACTCAAGCTTGAATGCTAAAACCCTACTCGCTGAAACCGTAGCGCGAATGGTTTTTGTCGATAATCATTGTGGCGATAATTTTAGGCACGTATTCATTGGTTTCTGCAGCCAATGTGCCCAACCGATAAATATACCAGAAATCGCGATTATTAATGGGATCATCGATACTGCGCAGGGCCTTGCGGATGCGGCCCTCACCGGCATTGTACGCTGCCATGGCCAAGGCGACATCGCCAAATTCCGCGTATAGCGTTTTGACATATTTGACCCCAGCCTGCGTGGCAAGTTGCGGATTGGTGCGTTGATCCTCTTCCGGCGGTAGGTTTTCCCAATTGTCGGGAACTTTGAGCCCATAATCTCGAGCCGTTTGTGGCATAAACTGCCATAGACCCCGCGCACCTGCCTTGCTGATAATTCCGCTGTCCAGTAAACTTTCATGCATGGATAGATAGAAGAAAGCCATAGGCATTCCTTGCTTCAACAATTCGTTTTCAATGATTTGCTTGTATTTGTGGCTGTTGGCGAAAGAGCGTTCCATGATGTTACGCGAAGATGTTTTAGTAAAGGAATAAATATGCTTTTCAACCTGATTGATGAAGATATCCGGGACGATGTAATCGCGTTTTCCAAAACCTTCCAGTATGGTGTGGATTTCCCGGCCCAAAG
>JAYSRH010000335.1:0-26146 GCA_043721115.1 Fibrobacteria bacterium
AGGATACCACCTTGCTGATGGACGCATTGGTCCGGTTAAATCGGGAAAAGGCGATCGATAACGCATATAAATATCAACTGGCTGAAATCGACTACCGTCGCTCAGGCAATGTCATTGGCGTAGAAAAGCTGGTGAACTTGCATCCGGAATACAAGCAAGGTAAAGCCATATTGGTACGCGAATATATTCGCACCAATGCCAAGACCAAGCTCATACCTCTATCCGGTTTTCTGGTGGTTGAATCAAAAACGGACAAGACCCTACTGGAACCTTTGGCAGATCTGTATGCCATGCAAAAGAAAACCATGTTAGCCAATACGGCCTATCATGATTTGTTGCTTGCCAATCCCAAAAGCAAGGAGGTGTACACCAAAGTCTACACCTATTCGGTAGCCAATGGTTCTCCTTACCTTTCGGACATACTTCGTATGGGATATGAATCCTTTCCACAGGAAATGGAAATCAAGCGAGCATACGCCGGAACGTTAGGGAAAACTCCTAAGGCCCTAGAGGTTTATCAGGAAGTCCTGGTTAAGGAACCGGATGTTAAGGTTATATCCAAGGCATTGGATATTGCCTTGACTCTAAAACAAATCCCAGCTGCGGCGTTGTTGCTCGACAAATGGATCAGTCTTGAGCCTAAGGAGCCTAAAGTATGGGAACAGGCGCTGGCCGTGCATACCCAGATTGGAAATAAGCAGCGCATGTCCGATGATTTGGAGCAGCTTGTTCGCTTTTATCCCCAGCGCAAGGAATATACTCTGCAATTGGCCAATTTATATGAAGAGCAAAAACAATTGGATAAGGCTACGAGCATGTACCAAAAGACTCTGGCATTGGATGCCAAAAATCAGTTAGTCCAAGGAAAATTGGTGGCACTGCTCACCAGTCAGAACCGAACTTCAGAATTGCGTCAGGTTCTTCTGGCTATTGACAAAAATGATCCTACGGCCCATGATGCCCAATTTCGGTTGGCAAGCCTGTTCTTGGAAGATAAAGATCGGGAGCAAGCGTATACCTTTATTACAAAAGCGTTGCACAATCAACCACTAAATCCTGAATATAAAGCCCTATTGCCGAGGACCATTGTGACCGACCAACAGGTGATGGATAATTTTGCGGCCCTGGAGAAGCTTGCCGCGGTACCGGGCGCTCGCCCTGAATTGCAGATGCTAGTTGGTAGAGGTTATGCCAAGAAAAAGAATTCCCTAATGGCAGCTCGCTTCTTTACTGAAGTCAATACAAAATCACCAAAACTTCTGGAAGGCAATCGGGATGCAGTCGTTTCCCTGTATGATGCCAAAAACTTTGAGCTTTCCGGGAGTCTTGCAGAAAAATATCTGGCTGCCGGTCCTCTGAATTCCAAGGACAAGACCATCAGTGAAATCCTCGTGAACTCTTTTTCAGCCACTAAGAAGCCTGCCGACAAAATGCGGGAAGCCATTCGCAATCACATTTTAATTGATCCGGAAAGTGCAACCAAATGGAGCATGCGTCTCGCCGAATTGGACCTTGCAGTTCGGGATACCGCTGGGGCAATTGTCCATGTGCGTCAGTGGTTGGAAAAGAACCCCAAGGATGCAAATTCATGGCACTTCCTAATGCCACTGGTGACTAAACGTCCTGGACAGGAAGATGTTTATATCCAAGTCTTGGAAAAACTAGTTCTCCTGGAACCGGCAATGCGTGGGCGTTATGATTTCGAATTGGGCAGCTTATATTTCGACAAAGGAAGTTATGAAGACGCGGAGGTCTCATTTACCAATGCGGCCAAAGGCAGTGCTTCCAATGCAAAGATTTGGTACCGGCTCGGTGAAACGGAATTAAAACTACGCAAGGACAAGGAGTCCATCGACAAGTTCCATCACGCCTACCTGCTTGAGCCAGGGAATATTACCTATGCGCGTGCCTACTCGCGTAATGTTTCGAGCAAGGACGAAATCAAACAAAACCTTCCACTCTTGAAATTTCTTAATCAAAGCGGTCCAAGTGTTGAGGAGCGAAAAAAACTGGCCCAGGCCTATTTCCTGAATCTTGACTATTCCAATTCCGCCAAGGAATGGGATTGGTTGCTCAAGACCGACTCTACTTTGGGTGCCACGGAACCGATGGTTTCAGATGCCTATATGCTTTCAGGACAAAAATCAAAAGCGCGAGGTCTCTATGAGAGGCGATTGCTGACTGAACCCAATAATCTGGCGCTGTTGGAATCCGTCGCTAATCTCTACAAGTTGGAAGCCAATCAAAAAGGCTATGTGGCCACACTGCAACGTATCGTCATGGTGGATCCAAAGTATAAAGGCTATCAGCTCCTGCTCGCCGGTGAATTGGAAAAGGCAAAGGATTTAAAGGGAGCACTGCAACAGTATGCGGATTGGATTGGCCGAAATGGCGATGATGAGTCGGCACTCAAGGCAATGCAGCGTCTGGCGGATCAACAAAAGGATACGGCAACCCTCATGGATGCCTTGGTCCGACTCAATCGGAATAAGAAAGTTGATTTGATTTATGCCTTCCAGTTGGCTGAAGTGGACTATGTCCGCTCTGGGAACATTTCGGGCATTGAAAAATTAGTGGCGATTCATCCTGAATTCAGGCGCGGCAAGGTCATTCTAATCAAGTCCTACTACCAAAAGGGTGCAGTAGCGAAAATGGCGCCGTTTGTAGGTTTTCTCGCTCAGGAAGCCAAACTGGATCCTGGTTTGGCAGAGCCGCTTGGCGATGTGTATGCCTTTCAAAATAAGAGTGCCCTTGCTAATGAGAGCTATTTCGAAGCAGCTCGAATGGCCAAAAAAGATCGGAAGCTCTTCGAAAAGGTCTATAAATATGCCAAGGAACACGATTCGCCTTACCGGGCAGGGCTGCTCAAGCAAGGTTATGAAGCATTCCCTGATGATATCGAACTCAAGGGTGATTATGCCTTAACCTTGGGCAAGACCCCTAAAGCACTTGACCTATTTAATGAGATTCTGGTAAAAGACCACAACAATTTGCCTGCATTGCGAAACGGATCCGAAATTGCAGTATCCATGAATAATACAGAAATGGCGACTGGCTTACTCCAGAGATGGGTTGCCTTGGAGCCGGATCAGGTCAGACCCTGGACGTTACTCGTCGACCTGTACACCGTAACCAAAAACAACAACAAACTGGCCGAAGCATTGGGGCACGTGTCGGAGCTTAATCCAAAAAACGGTGAGATTGCCTACAAGGCAGCCTTGGCCTACAGTAAGATCGGTAACAAAGAAAAATCGTTGGATCTACTGACTAAAGCCGTGACGCTCAGTTCCGCCAATCCGATGTATCAAAAGGAGTTCGGATTGGCGCTGGTAGCTGGAGGCCAACCGGCCAAGGCAAAGAATCCCCTGCTGATTGCAGATAGAACTTTCAAAAATGATGAATCCATTAACATGGCCCTTTACAACATTTATCTGACCGAAAAAAATATGGGCTTGGCCCGGGAGCGATTGCGTACCCTGGTTTCGCTCAAGCCCAGTGATAAAACCCTTTCCTTTTCCCTTGCGCGATTGGAATCTGAATTGAAAAGTCCTGCGGATGCCGTTCGCATTTTAGAGCGGCCTATATTTAAGGACGTCCTTGACGCAGAAATGTCCTTTTTACTTTTGGACGGCTACTTTAAGCTTGGACAAAAGGATCGCGCTGCCGTACTTGGTCCGCAGCTCATCCGAAAATATCCGGAAGAAGCCAAGCAATCTTTGCCCTTGGCCGTACTTTTTTACGAAACCAAAAACAAGCCGAAAGCAAAGGAGATTTTGGAGTCCTATACCCGCAATCATCCAGCTGAAGAAGCATTCTACTATCTCGGAAAAATTTACTTCGAGGAAAAAAACTGGCAGGGAACGATTAACAATTTGACTCGAGCCGACGAGAAACGCGTAGATGTGCTTAGCATGCTGGGTCAAGCCTACATTGCGAACAAGGAACCGGAACAGGCCATTAAAGTGTACGAAGGCTACTATGCCAAGACAAAGGACATTAAAATCCTGGTTGAATTGTACAATCTGTATAAGAAGACCAATGATGAAAAGGGTACGCTTGCGATGTTGGAGCGTCTCATGGCCAGCGAACCGCAGAATTTTGAGTATCGAGTTGAGCTTGCGGAAATATATCGTGCCCATGGCGATATCAAGAAGGCTGAAGTTCAATACGATTTGATCCTCAAAAAAATGCCATCGCTGCCTTCCGCAAACATGAATCTCGGGATGATATTGGCTGGCCGGAAAGAATACAGCCGGGCGATTAAGTTGTTGGAAATAGGCTTGGCCAAATTTCCGGATAGCTCAACCGGTTGGCGTTATCTTGGCGATGCCTATCGAAACGATAAACGATATGCGTCTTCCCTTCAGGCATACAAGCGCGCATTCAAGTTGCAGGATCAAAGCCTACCCATCGCCATTTCCAAGATGCAAATGACCAAGGAAGTCAATGCCACCTCCGAACTCATGGGCGCCTATGCTGATGTTGTGCGGCTGGATTCCGGAAATGTTGAGGCCACTGCCGCATTAGCAGATATTTATTTTGCAGATCGAAAATATGTTGAGGCTACTACTTTGTACACGCGCGTAACAGCAAATAAAAATGTCGACAAGTCCATCTGGGCAAATTTCGGATATGCCTTGCTAGAGACCAAGCGAATTAGCGATGCCAAAAAGGCTTTTCAGCGAGCAGTTGATCTTGGCGAGAATAGCCCACGAGTGATGACCAGTTTGGCCAGAATTTACAAGGAGGAAGGGAATGTGGACAAAGCCGAGTCCATCTTATCCGCCATGGTCAAAAAGGATCCTCGTAATCACATGGCCTATTTTTGGCTTGGCCAGATCGCCGGCGAACGGAACCAACCAGGCGTGGCCGAAGGCTATTTCCGAAAAGCGCAATTGCTTGCACCAGCCAATGGCGACTATGCCGAGGCTTTGGCAAGAATGAATTACAACAAGGATGAATTTTCCGAAGCGATCCGTCTTTTAGAACCGGTGAAGGAAAACCTATCCTCGGCAGGTCGCCTTATGTACGGCGACTGTTTAATGAAGATGGGACGGAACGCAGACGCATTAGTCGAATTCAATGCTTTGTTTAACAAATCGCCTTCTGCGCCCGTTCTGGCCAAATTAGCTGAACTGCAAATCAACAAGGGCAATTACCGGGAAGCCATTCATACGATTGAGAGTTCGGATTTTTCACAGGACACCTTGGTGCTTTTTTCCCTTGCGAAAGCGCGCCTCGCTTCGCATGAATTGGTAAAGGCGAGAGAAGTCTTGGAACGCCTCATCCGTGATAGCAAGTACAATCCATACTACTATCATTATCGGGGCCTGACCTATTTTGAGGAAAAGGATTATACCAAGGCCAAGAAGGACTTCGATCAGGCTATCAAGTACAATCCGGACCTGATGGATGCGGTGTATCATATCGGCCTCTGTCTCCTAAATGAGAAAAGCAACACGGACGCGAAGAATTACTTCAAGGAGCTATCCCAGCACGCCAACCCTGCAAATCAAGCTAAAGGATTCCTGGGTTTGGCAATGGCTTTTTATTCCGAGAAGAAATTCGAAGCAGCCGAAAATTTTCTGCAAAAGTCCGTTAGCGCTGACGAATCACCCGAAGCAGAGTGCTTATGGGCCAGAGTTTTGCTGAAATTGCGTAAGCCAAATGAGGCCGAGAAACATGCAGGGAAAGCGTTGGAGCTGCAGCCCGGCAATTCTGGTGCGGTGGTAGCGATGGGAGACGTGCTCCTAGCTCAGAATAAGAAATCGGAAGCTTTGGTTTTGGCAAAAAGGGCGTTGGAAGGGAATCCTAATTCCTGTGAATTACTGATCGGGTCCGCCAAGATTAATTTTGCGGCTGGAAATTATGAGACCAGTAAGTCCAATAGCACTTATGCCATGACTATTTGTCCTGAAGATGCATCACCTTACTACTTTGCGGGTGTGGTTGCTGATAAGAAATATCAGAAAAAGGAAGCTAAAGATTTCTTCAAGGCCTTCCGGAAGCATGGTGGGGATGAAGCTATGTTGCCACCGGATTATCGCTAAATGCTGGGGGCCTGGATTTTGGGATAAGACCAATTCCATTGTTGCGGTGCCTGGAAGATAGCGGACTCAATAAATCCGCGCAGCCGATGTTGTAAATTAATCCGGTCCAGAATTTCTGGGCTGGATTTTCCTTTTTTTTCACCTATTGGATTCCAAGCAGGATGAAAAGTAAAGACGGACGTTCCATCCGATTGTAAAAATGTGGATACGGGTAGGAATAGGCAATTTTTACGGTTTAAAAATTCTAGTAGGCGTGCAGGATAGGCAATCGAAATTTTATCCCACAGCATTAGGAAATCTTGACCTAATTCCGGTCTAGGGTTTTGATCAACCATTATTGCCAACACGCCGTTTTTTTTTAGGATAAGGCGTAATCCTGCAGCCAGGTGCTGGCCAGCCAAAGGGTTTGTATATCGATGGGAACCCATCCAAATAATATCCTTCCCATCCCTTTTTCTTCCTGAGGCCATGAATTCTGAAAGAGCATTTGCAAATGCGCGGGCAGTCAAAATTAAAAAGGGACGCCCTTTGGGCGGCTCTGGTACTTGATGCAAGCGTTCCAGCAAACCTGCGTGTATTCCGAGTAATACTACGGGTCGCTCAGATGCCAGGGCCAGCCTATAATGACTATCACCTTTAATAGTTACTAACCCAGGTTCAAAGGGTCGGCCATGTTGCCGAAGCTCAATCAGAAAAAGACGAAGGCGCATCCGGTAATAGGATTGGAGTGTCAGCTCATTCGAAAATGTTGAAGCAACAAAACATTTCCTTAGCCGATTTGCTTGCCCCCGTCTTATCCAGAAGTAGGCGGGTAATGTCCACTTAAAAATTGAATGAAGAAAATTGGTGGGAAGGTGACGCAGCAGCTTAAGGGCTGCCAGGCAGAAAAATCCGGCGACGCGGATACTTTGCTTGCGGCTGAAAGTTTTAAGGTAGACCTTTGAAGGCAAGGCTGGCCACCAATCTTCCTACATTGCCCAGACTAAATGCCGAGCATTTATCCGGAGTATCTCCCAAGGTATGCCAAGCGGGGTACTCGAAGTCGATTAAGTCTATGGCTGGAATGCCCACGGCTTGCAATGGCATATGATCATCGAGAACGGATGGGCCGGGCCCATCCTTGAAGACATTCAATCCCAAGGCATGCGCTCTCGCCCAGATTTTTTCCACTATCGCAGGGCTTTGTGACAGAGAATTTTGTTCTCGGTAAAGATTTAAGTCCCTATCTCCAACCATATCCAAAAGGAGCGCATAGGCAAAGTTTTTTTCGGGGAGGTTTTTCGCGAAATAACGGGCACCCAGAAAATATTCACTGATATTTCCCTCCTTGCCATAATCTTCGCCATCGAAAAACACTAGGTATACGGTTTGTAAGGGAGGCTTTTGTGCGAGAAGGTTTGCCAATTCCATTAAAATAGCTGCCCCTGATGCCCCGTCATTGGCCCCCAAAATTGGTCGCTCGCGTACTGCCAAATTTGGATCTTGGTCTGCCCTTGGTCGGCTATCCCAGTGGGCGCAATAGATCACGGGTTTTACTTTGGAATCCCTGCCCTTGATTTTTGCAATCAAGTTGGTCCAATTCATTTTTGTACCCGTAGCCATGTCGGAATGGACAAACTTCTGGGGAAGCAGCGGAATTCCCAAATTCTGAAAGTGTTTGATGAAATATTCCACCGTGCGTTGATGTCCTTCGCTGCCATTAATGCGAGGACCAAATGCACATTGCTCGTTCAAATAACGAAAAGCCCGGGTAGAGTCGAAAACGGGCTCAACGGGAGTTGGTTTAGCTAAAAGGAGCGCTAGCAAGCATGTAGATATTACCATTTGGAATTAATGTAAAAACAATGCGCTTTCCTGCCCTGGCCCTTTTTTCTTCTTTACAATGGAAGGGCGAATGGCGTAAACACAGCGGCGATCCCCGGTTACAATATGTTCCTCGCGCGTTACCTTTACATCGTTCCCCAAAAGGCTTTGGAAGGTTTGAATTTCGCTTTGGCAAATCGCTTGGCAGGTTTTGGCAGCAGTACAGATTGGGCAATGGTTTTCTATCAGTAAAAAACCGCCTCCCGGCTGTGGCCGGACTTCAGCCATATAGCCCTCGCGATCTCGCAAATTTGCCAATGCCTTCACTTTCTCCTTTAACCCACTGGTATTGGAAATGTGTTGCACGTTTTCATCCACATATTGCCGTGCCCGTGACTCCAATATTTTTTCAATTCCGGAATGCCCATATACCTCTTGTAAGGAATTGAGTAATCCCACGGTTAGAATGGCGTGGGCATCAGGAAAAACCCGGTTTGCCGTCTCTGTCAGCCGCCACTGCCTTACTGGACGGCCGCGATGTGGAGTGCTAATGGGATCTGAATCAGGGAACACCACTTTTTCCAGTTCCAAAGTTGCAAGCTGCAGTCCAATCGCCATGGGGGTAATACCAAGTCTACGAGCTAGCGCTCCTGCGCTTTGGGGTCCTTCTCGCTTGAGAATGTCCAGAATGGCAAGCCGGGTATTTTTAGGCGTTGGCGACAGTGTAGTGGGTCGCTTGGGAAGCTTACTCATGGTCATGCCGAGAATATACCCTCGCATTGCAATTAATTAAAGTGAATACTTTATTAATATGAGCCGTGTCAAACAAGCCCTAATTAACCTACAAGGATACTCGAATTTCCGCTCTGGGAGCGGATTAACGCAGGATCGATACCTTCCCCTGCATAAGAAACCAGGGGTGAAATTTCTAGGATCTTGTTTCGTAGTTCATCTTCGGTTAGGCCAGCAGCCAGGGCCCAGCTGTGGTGCAGATTTAAGATCAATTCCCGGGCTGAAGTGGGGCTGTCCACGCCATCCTTATTTTTAACCGGAGCGAATTCTTCCTCTCTTTTCACCAAAAGAGCTGCCATGTCCTCGGCAAGGGGGAATAAATCAAACATGAACATTTCAAACTTGTAGGCATTGGGTGTTGCCGGATTGACGAGGACGCCTTTTGAGTCAATAAACGGAATCCGCTTATGGGCTAAATGGAAGGGAAGTGAGGCAGCGCAATGCCTTTCCAAAAAGGTCCGCGTAAAAAGATGTACGGCAATATTAGCCGAAGTGTACAAAGGCATCCCGTGGGAATCCTTGGCTGTCATCATGTCTTCCGTCATTTCCGAGTATTCCAGAATCGAGGGTCGGCCATTGCGACGGCAGAGTACGCCCACCTTTTCACCAGGAGTAGCTTTGACCACGGCCTTACTGGCAATAGGGAGACCCGACTGAATTGCGTATCCCAAGAAGCGCGGATCACAAATACGCACTAAGGCGTTGTCTACACTATAGACAAATACATACTCCACACCCCGTCGGCGCATATCCTCCAAGGCTCCACTTTTGGATAGGGCCAGAAAACATCCACCGTTGCCATTCGCTCCCATAGCCAATCGCCCTTTGGAAGCAAGTAGGATGCGGCCTTGTTCGTCCACCAACGGCATTTCACCTTGTTGGAAAAAGAAAATTTCGCTTTGGGGAATTTCAAACCAATTGTGTTCCGTAAAGTAAGCCACTGTTTCAGCATGGTTTTCGATACTCGTCATGATGTACCATGGGATCACTTTTCCTGATTGCCGCGACAAACTACGCAGCCGTTCCGCCTGAATCTGAAAGAGGGATTTATGAGACGGCAATCCAATATCGAATACTCCTTTAGGTCCCGCATGTCCAAGGCGCGTGCCTTGTCCGCCCGCCACCAGAAAGGCAGCGACTTTCCCTTCCCGCAAGGCACGCATCCCCTGATTGCACATGGCTGCGCGTTCGTTTATGGCACACGCATCCCAGTTACGGGCCTGCAGGGGTTCAAAAACCTCTGCAACATTTTCTTGCGAGTTCCCGGCAACAAGCTGCTTATGCAGACGGGCCAGTTCAGAAAAATCTACCGAAAGAATTTGGGAGATTAGGAATTTTTGTTCCGCTTGCGGCAATTCATCGATGAAGCAAAGTAGATGTTCCTGGCCATAGTTGGAAACGAGAGTCCGGGCTTGATTGAAGTGCTCCTGTTGTGACATGTCAAGTACAATCTCCAGGATAGGGGGAATGGTATGCGTCGCTATCGCAATTTAAAAAAGATCAGGCAGCTCAGAATCAAGGCTAGGACGGAGACCAAGTGGAAACGCCAGATAATTTTGGAGTTCAATGCTTGTTGCGTATCAAATTTTTCTTTCCACTTTAATTGATAATGATGGTGCAGCGGTGCGCGTAGAAAAAATCGTTGACCGGTTTTCCCTTTGCTGAAATGACGGGTTAATTTGAATCCGCTGATTTGAATCAACACGGACAGGGCTTCGCCCAAGAAAACGATTCCAACAACAGGAAGGAAAAGTTCAATTTTTAGCAGCACGAACATGATTCCTATGGCTCCTCCAAAGCCAATGGATCCGGCATCCCCCATATAAATCTCAGCTGGGGGGCTGTTGTACCAAAGGTAGGCAAGAGTTGCGCCAATAATGGATGCGCAGATCGGGAACAGTTCGTCCCCACCGGGTATGTGAGGAATCAGAAAATATTTTGCCAAGATGGCGTTTCCGGAAATATAGGCTACGATCCCGGCGAACAGGGATGTGGTTATGATTGGTATGGAAACCAGGGAGTCGAGACCGTCAGTGAAATTCGCGCCATTGGCACTGGAGGTGGTGATGAGACAAATGAGGATAACGAACGCCCATCGAGGCAGGTAAGGAAGCCAGATTTCGGGTTTAACAAAAGGCATGGTAAGGTGACCGGAAAGGCCGGGGATGAATTTGTAAGCAAAGATTGCGACGATGAGGGAAAAAAGAAAATAAAGAAATAGACGTAGGCGAGCTGAAATTCCATCCGCTTTGAGTTGGTAGTCTGCCTTGGAAAGTTTGCCCTTCGCCACCAATTTCTTGTTCCGAATTTTAATGACATCGTCGATGCCGCCGATAGTGGCATATGCTAATAAGATCAGCAGGGCTGAAATGGAGTAGGCATTGAGTTTGGCAAAGCTGAGGGAGGCGGCGAGAACGGCAAATACAAGCAACATCCCGCCCATAATGGGAGGCGACTTTCGTTTGCCATGATCAAAGTCGGAAGTGGCATCGAGGCGATTGAGCAGTACGATATAGCGCGGCATGACCAGGAATACGAGTAAAGAGGCAAAGAGAGAAGCCGCGCCGACGCGAAACAACCGGTCGTCGAATAGCGCGTAATGGGTCCAGTGATAGAGTAAATATGCAAGCATGCTTTCAGGTATCCCTATGTTAAAGTGGCTGGGGAGTTGGCTTGCAGCCGGTTCTTGATGTCGGAGTAAAGGTCTTTAAGGCTGTCTTCGATCGATATGAGAGGCTTCCACCCTGTCAATGTCATTATTTTTTCTGGACTGCCTACCAGCAGGGGTATATCAATAGCTCTTTCCAAAGCAGGATCAATCCTGGTTTCAATAGGGCAACCACTGAGGCTGATCAAGAAGTTCACTAAATCCCGAATGGTGCGGGCCTTCCCGGAACAGACGTTGTAGACTTCACCAGTGTTGGCTCGTTTAGCGAGCATGGCAATGGCGCGGGCCTGATCACGCACGTCCAGATAATCACGGGAAACATCCAGGTTACCGGTATAAATTGCGGTTTCACCGTCATACATTTCAATTGAGGCGATTTGCACGGCTACTGAGGGAAGCACGAATTTGCGTTCTTGAAAAGGTCCGGTACTGCTGAATGGACGAATGGTGACGATGTCTAAGCTGTGGGCGACAATAAATTGTTTGGCCAGTAATTCACAGGCGGCCAATGCGGTAGCGTAAGGTGTGAAGGGAATGGGAGGGTCGGTTTCACGGTGGATAATATCCACAACACCACGACCTGCGCCATAAATTTCCGAGGAGCTGACCAGAAGCACGCGTGCTTTGGGTACTGTGAGCCGAACGGCTTCGAACAGATTCTGCGTACCGAGAATCAACAGTTGCAAAATGGCGTTCGGCTTGAGCTGGGACGTACCCAGTGAGAAGCCCTGGGAAACCATGTGATAAATTTCGGTTGGTCGATGTTCGCCAAGAACTTGCACTAAGCTTTTGAAGTCAAGTAGGTCACCGGTGAGATAGGTGACGTCTTGTAAGATTTTATGGGATTCGTGATCCTCAGCGGAATAGGACACAAGCTTGTCTTTGCCATGAGAAAGCAGGCTGAGCAGATGATAACCCAGGAAGCAGGTGCCACCGGTTAAGAAAATGGTCATGCCTGGGAATCCTGCACAACCATCAGGGCGAGCAGAACTTGCTCCTTATCCACATCCCGAACGGATTGTACTGCTCCAATGCGGGTGGGAAGGATGTAGACCCGATTACCGTCGTCTACTTTCTTATCCAATCCCATGGCATCCCATGCCTGGGCAGGGTTCAATGGTATCGGAAACAATGTTGGCAATTGCAGTTTGTCCAGAACGTTACGCTGTTCCAATTCTGCTACGGGATCCAACATTCCAATCTGAACTGCCAGGCGGGCGGCTACGCGCATACCCAAGGCCACGGCTAATCCATGCGGCAAATTTCCATAGCCGGCCAGAACTTCAAATGCATGCCCGAAAGTATGACCATAATTCAAATTGGCACGCCCGCCATCTTCGGTTTCGCGTTCGTCTTTGCCAACCACGGAAGCCTTTATGGCACATGAGCGAAGCACCACTTCCCGGATAAGTGCGGGTTCCTTATTTAGTATGCCATCGCTATTTTTGTTCAAAAAGTCAAAGAAGTCTCGGTCTGCGATAACTCCGTATTTTACCACCTCGGCGAGTCCGGCTAAAAATTCCTGACGAGGCAATGTTTCCAAAGCAGATAAGCTGATTATAACCGCCTTCGGTTGATAAAATGCGCCGATCAAGTTCTTTCCAAAGGGGTGATTGACTCCGGTTTTACCGCCGACACTGCTGTCTACCATGGAGAGCAGCGTGGTTGGCACTTGCAGGAAATCGATTCCACGCAAATAGATGGCTGCGGCGAATCCCACCATGTCGCCTACAACACCACCCCCAAAAGCCACCAAAGTAGTCTTTCGTGGTAAAGCGTGACGAAGCATGAAAGTGAAAAGCTTGTTTAGGGACTTGAGATTTTTTTCTTCCTCTCCTGGCTTGAAAAAGAAGGTGCGACAGTCGCCGAGCGCTGAACGCAATTGTTCCAACATGTGTTTTTGTTCGGCCCGTAGATTAAGGTCCGTGACGATTAAAAAACGGTGTGCACATCCCGATTTCTCAGCAATGCTATCGATATGTTCAGCCAAGTTGGTTTCGACAAAAATTGGGTAGCTGCGTTCTTTGAGGTTTACAATCAAGGGTTTGAGTTCCTCGATTTGGAGTCGGTGGATGATGCGGCGCGTCAATATGTGATGGGGAACATTTTCATCAGACTCGAAATGGAATTCAGCGAGATCGTATAAGGGCTTGCGATCAATGAGTAATTGTTTGATCTTTTGCATTTTGGATTCATCATCCAAATTGGCCAATAAGGGCCGAGAATCTTTTTTCCTGTTGACCCTTTCCAAGATCACCTCAGGGCTTGCGGACAATCCAACCAGAACGCCGGTCCTGCGAATAATTTCGATGGCTGAAGGATTGAGCAAGGTCCCGCCACCCAAGGACGCGACCATTGGACCCAGACTGCTAATCTCTTCCAATATTTCCACTTCCATGCGTCTAAAAGCGCCTTCGCCAGCTTCGGCGAAAATCTCGGCTATGTTTTTTCCGGTTTTTTCCTCTATGACCTTGTCGAGATCATAAAATTTCCAGCCTAGTGATGCTGCGGTCAAAAATCCGATGCGACTTTTTCCAGAGGCCATAAAGCCGGTGAAATAAATATTACGTGTGAGGGGCAAGCGCATGGTCAGTTTGGCTCAGAAAATTTTGGGTGATTTGAGGCCAGATGTCGGCGTGGGTTTGTGATCATCTGGACGACCACTTCTTTCCAACTGCTCTCGAGCAGAAGCAAAGAACTGGGTAACATCAGGAGTCGTGCCTGTCCAAACTTTGAAAGAGGCTAGGCCCTGGTGGACCAGCATTCCCAGGCCTCCCACGGTTTTGAGGCCAAAATCCTGCGCCAATTGAATGAGGCAGGTTTGTTCGGGGACATACACGATATCATAGACAATCTGGCCAGTATGAAAATCCCCGGCCTGCAATGGGCTGGACCCAATATTTGGATGCATACCAAGCGGCGTTGCATTGACGATGATTTGAATGTTGGGGCTTAAGGCAGCATACTCGCTCAAAGCTGCAAATTCCAGAATGGGTGCGAAGGGAGCTTGAATTTGATTGGCCAGCGTAGCAGTAATTTCCAACGCCAATTTTTTGGCCTTGGCGACATCGCGCCCGACCAAGACCACGCGCGAAGGTTTGTCCATGGTCAGCAATGCAAATACGATGCTGCGCGCCGAACCTCCATTGCCAAAAATAGCTACTGATTTTCCCTCGAAGCTGTGACCGGCCATTCGAAAGCCTTCCAGGAAGCCATGTGGATCCGTGGTCGTGCCTAACAGGCGGCCATTGTCATTCACTATCGTATTCACGACGCCCATCAAACGGGAAATATCTGAAAGCTCATCCAGAAAGGGAATGACCGCTTCTTTATGGGGTAGGGTGACATTGGCACCGCGAAAGTTGAAGATTCTAAGTGCCTCTACAGCAGACTTTAGATCTGCGTGGCGCACTCGCAGCGGCACATAGGCAAAATCGATCCCATTGTGTTCAAAGGCTGGATTGTGCATGGCCGGTGACAGTGAATGGGAGACAGGATCTCCTATCAGGCCTATGAGTCTGGTGGTACCGAGGATTGTCATATTTTTGCTGCCTTAAGGGAGAAAGCCAAAGCAATAATCCCTTCCAGAAAAAGTAATAATATTGCCGCCAGGAACAGCTTTGGCCAAAGCGTCATAACTGAAGCCAAGCCGGTCACTGGAGTCCTGCTGGATTGTACTATGAGACGGCCCGGAAAATCCTTGAACTCTGCAAGCCAGGTTGCCTTGGCCTGTTCGTTTTCGTGCTCCCAATCCGAACCGGATGCTTGTCCCATTTGACTGACACCTCCAGAATTAGCTGCCAGGTTTACCGCAAATTCCGTAGTGTCTCGATCTTGAATAATTTTATAAATACCCAGGTGATCGAAGGGTCCCAAATAAAGTCGTGGACCTACAACGCGTACTTTCGAAAAAATCATGCCGTCTGGATCAAGGATTTCCCTAGAAGTAGGGGCCTCTGAAACAGATTGGTGATTGGCAACCATGGCGATTTCATCCACGTTTAAAACCAAAATGGAATCGGCAGGGATGGAATGGTTTTGGGCTTGCCCTTCCGATCCCGTTTCCTGCAGGGCCTGATGGAGCAGTGGCGTGATTGGGCTGACGCCGAGATCGCACCAATTGAGATCGTCGATATCGGTAGTCCAAAGTAAAACTTTGCCACGATGGAAATCTCCGGCTACGAGTACCGCGCCGGCCTGTCGGGAAGGGGTCGTTGGGGCTTCTGCATTCTGAGCGGATGCGGGATCCATTTGGGATAATAAGAGTTCCGTCCCTGAATCCGGAAGGAAAGCAAACCGCTTATGCACACTGCCCAAACCACCGAGATCCTTCGGCAATCCTCCCAGCTTGGCCAAGCCCATTCGATTGACGGAAACAGGTGAGCTGGTAGGGGACTCGACTAGGTTACCCAGGCGACCCAACCGCAGCGGTTGCAATAAAAACCGGTTGAGCATGGGAATGTCGGTTTCCTGGCCCACGCCGATGATGAGCCTACCTCCCTTTTTCACAAACTCCACGACCTTCGCATAACCTTGAGGATCCCTATTTCGGTCATTGGCCAAAAAGACCACTTTCAGATTGGCGCTTGTTTCCTTTCTATGCGGACCCAGCCCTTCAGTCCAAGGAATATCCTTGAGGCTGGCTACATGTTCAATCCTTCGAAAATAGGTTTCCTTTCCTAGGCTAGGTAGTGAGGTCAGTACACTCCCTGTATGTGCCATTTTCCAGGTCCCGGAATTGGGAAAACAGAAAAAATAATCCGGGTTTGCAAAACCGAATTGGGGCAAGGAAAGCTTTCCGGTGGTTTGGGGACCGTCACTTAAGGGTATGGTAACCTCGATGCGACTCCCGTCTGGAGTGGACTCCTGAAAAATCCTGCCGTTTAAAAAGACTTGCAATTTACCCAGCTTGTCCCTTGGCACGTTTACATTGATGCTGGAAATGATTTTCATGATGGGTCCATCGGAAGCTGGTGTGGCTTGTATGCCCATGAATGCTTGAACCCGGGCCCCGGCATTTTCATAATCTGTCAAGACAAGTTGCTGTCCGGGATTTTCCTTTAGCGCCCGTATCAAAACAGGTGTGGCAGGAAAAAGTTCGCTCCAGGAGAATACGGGAATGTGGATTTGAACCGTGCCGGCATTGGCACCCAAGGTCGTCATCAACCGGGATAGACCGTCTCGATAGTTTCCAAAGCGATCGGAAATCGTCCACATCCCCGGCCCATCCTCTATCAGTGGACAGACAACAGAATGCGTTCCTTCCGTAGAATCGTAGGAACGTAAGCGCGAACGCTGCGCTTCTAACGCGTTTTTCCCAGGTTCTACTGAAAGCCTGGCATAGATACCGTTATGGATGAGCGCCGCTGAGTGATCGGGATGTGAAGTAGATACCTTGATAGAGTTGAGAACGGGATTGGAGAGGGCGAACAACAAGCAGAGTAACAGCAAGGTCCTGATCAACAAGAGCAAGAAATTTTTCAGTCGGTGCCGATGCATGGATTTGGCAAATAGGTCGCGGACCAAAAGTAAGCTGGGAAAAGGCTGTTTGCGCAATCGTTGGCGGCCCAAAAAATGAATGGCCAGCGGTACTGCTAAAGCGGCGCCCAACCACAGACTGAAGGGGCTGAGCAGGGAAAACATATTTTAGGTCCGAAGCAGAATTTGGCGCATGGCTTGGAAGTAGGCTGTGCCGGTGTCTACGCGCACAAATTTGACATTGAGATTGAAACATTCTGCCCGCAGGGTTTCCGTATGCTGCGCAAGCATAGTCAAGTACTGAGGCTTAAGATGCCGTGCCGATACTTTTAGCGAGGACTCGGTTTCCATGTCCACCAATTCCAAATTGTTCCCTTCCAAAAAATTCATTTCCTCGGGAGTCAGTATTTGTACCAGTGTGGCGCTCTGATTCTTAAAACGAACTTCCTTGAGGCCGGTAATGATGGTTTCCGGCTCCTGCCACAAGTCCGTAAAAAGAAAAGTCATGCTGCCGGCTTTTAGTCGTGCCGCCACCCGCCCAAACAAAGCCTTTAAATCCGTCACTCCGGACGGTTTAAGGGACTCCAGAATTTGCAAAGCTTGCCTGAGATGGGCAGCGTTGTTGCGCGGCGGAAGAAAGCCCGTGGGTTCTCCGGCTCCATGCGCTACGGAAATGCTGTCCCTCTGGCCAAAAGCCATCAGCGCCAACGCAGCGGCGAGCACCACCGCGTACTCAAGCTTAGCAGTGCCGCCCGGAGACGCGTAGCCCATAGAGTGGGAACTGTCGAGCACCAGATAGACTGCGGTATTTGTTTCATCCTGATATTGTCGCGTTACCAGTTGATCGTTTCTGCCGAACACTTTCCAGTCCAGTGCCTTGATATCGTCACCGGGAACATACCCTTTGTACTGGGAGAATTCGGATGAGAAGCCATGATACGGCGAAAGATGACGGCCTGCCATCGTTCCTTCCAATACCATTTTAGCTTTAAGAGCCAATCCCTTTAGATTGGAAAGAAAGGTGGGGTTGAGGATGGAATTCAATTCCATTTCAAGGCGCACCGTTGAATTGAATTTGATCGTAGTACTCGCAGATGCGGCTCCGTAAAGGGTCCAGTCCAATCTTGGTTTCCGCGGAAATGAAGATAGCCTGAGGATTGTGCAATTCCAGGAATTGTAAGCGTTCCAGCGACAGCAAATCGATTTTATTAAAGACGATAAATCGGTTGGTCTCTTCCGGGCATAATTCGGAAAGAATGCCAGCGGTGATTTCCATCTGGTCTTCAAAGTCTTCGGCGCTGGCATCTACCAAGTGGAGAATGAGCGTTGCTTGAGCGACAACACTTAATGTGCTTTTGAAGGAGGACACCAGGCCAACGGGGAGTTTGCGTATAAAGCCTACGGTATCGGAAAGCACTGCCGATTTCTGATTGCCCAACCAGATCTTGCGAGTCGTTGGGTCTAGCGTGGCGAATAATTTATCCGCCGATTCCACACCGGCTTTGGTCAGGGCATTCATTAGCGTGGACTTGCCGGCATTGGTATAGCCCACAGTGGCGATGTGGAATGTTGGAATACGACGAGAATGCTGTGCGGCACGGATGCCCTGCATTTTTTTGAGTTTCTGGTTTAGGTCGGCAATGCGTTTTCGCACTAGGCGGCGATCCACTTCAAGCTGGGTTTCACCGGGACCGCGCATGCCGATACCCACCCCGCCCGCCTGCCGGGACAAATGCGTCCAGGCCTTGGTCAGTCTGGGTAACATGTATTCCAACTGCGCCACTTCTACTTGTACTTTGGCTTCCGCCGTTTTGGCGTGTTTGGCAAAGATGTCCAGAATGATTCCGCTGCGATCAAGAATTTTTGCAGTGATGGTGGCTTCCAGATTTTTGACCTGGGAGCCATTCAAATCTTCATCGAAAATAACGAGATCGGCGTTATGGCGTTCCACCATTTCGGCGATTTCCTGCACCTTACCGGCTCCAATCAAGGTGGACGGATCCAGTTTTTCCCTGCGCTGCAAAGTGCTATCGACCACGTCGGCTCCGGCCGTATCCGCCAGTCGGCCCAATTCGGCAAGATGCTCTTTTACGGTTTTTGCCGAGACACTATTGGTGGCGACGCCTACCAAAATTGCTTTTTCCCTGGACCTGGCGACCCCGCTCATTCCCACTCTATGGTTCCCGGGGGTTTATGCGTCACGTCGTACAGAAGCGCGCCAACGCCTGTCTGTGCTAGGCGATGCCAAAGTTTTTCAAGTTCCGGAAAGGGAAGCGTTGCAAAAGTAGCCGTCATGGCTTCAGAAGAGACAACGGGACGAATGACAATCACGGGCTTGTCGCACCAGGTAAGGGGAAGCAAGACCACTGGCATTTGCCATATAGAGGAATAAAGATTCGACGTCATTAAAAAATCGGTACAAATGGAATCCACTTCGCGTAAAAAATGCAGGCGAGACGCGTCACATTCTGCAGCCACAGGCACGTAGGCCCCGCCCGGCATCGCCCCAATTTCCAAAACCACTCGATTGACTTCACGGATGCGATTGGTTAAAAGAGTCGAGATGCGATCGCACAACTCCCAGTCCTTAGGGCCGCGCAGCAGGATGGGATGCGCATACGTACGGGCATCGCCTTGAACGCCTACGCTTTCTACTGGCAGAACCTCTCCTCGGAGACTTTCAGCGGATAGGGCATACTGCACCTTTGCAACGACATCGGCTTGGACATGGCTCCCAGTTTCGGTGCTGCACAAGAGCCGCACGCCCAATCCAGGTCCTGGAAAAGGATGCCGCCAAATGAGTTTAGGTGGAATGCCGAGTAACAAACCCAACTCGCGTACTTCATCTTTGTACAAATCGGCCAACGGCTCCACCACAAGTCCCTTGGCCAATAATTCCATGATGGCACCCACCCGATTGTGGTGGGTTTTAATCACTGAAGCATGCTGCGTTCCGCCGCTCTCAATGGTATCTGGATAAATTGTGCCTTGGGCCAGCAGCCATGCATTTGGATCAAGCTGCAGATCCGCCAAGGCCTTATCTTTAACTTCCAGGAACATATCACCGATGGCTTTCCGTTTGGCTTCCGGGGCATGCAGGCCGGAAAGGGCCTTAAGAAAGTCCTCGGTTGCATCGCGCACTTTCAGATTGTGAAAGCCTTCCTTGTGCATGAATTCCAGAACATCGGCGCTTTCATTTTTCCGCATCAGACCATTGTCAATATGCAGGCCAAGGACTCGGTCCGGCCCCAAAATTCGATTGAGCAAGGCAAAGGCAACGGTAGAATCGACGCCGCCACTTACGAGCAAAAATACTTTCCGACCTTCGCATTGGCGCAGTAGCTTGCCTTCCAGGGCAGCCATATAGTCCGCGACTTTCCAGGTAAACCGACATCCGCAAATCTTGAGGAAGTTTTTAAAGATGTCCAATCCTTCAATGGAATGGGTCACCTCAGGGTGAAATTGAACTCCGTACATGCGCTTGGCATCATTGGCCACGGCTGCCATTTCACAATCACTGGTATTGCCTATGCTTCGAAATCCCGGTGGCAATTTGACCACCTCATCACCATGACTCATCCAAACTGTGGAAACGGCTGAGAGTCCAGCAAATAGAGGATGGGAAATCTCCGGATGGAAATCCGCTCGACCGAATTCGTGGACTTTACCAGGTTTGACAGCCCCACCTAATTTATGGCTGATGAGTTGATGCCCATAACACAAGCCGAGAATCGGCAAGCCGGAATCCAACAAGGCCGGACTACAGGATGGGGCTTCTGGATCATAAACGGAAGAAGGGCCTCCGGAAAAAATCAGGCCCACCAGTTCTTTTAAATCCCCAGATTCGGTCTGCGGGTGAATGACTTCCGAATAGACGCCCAACTGACGAATGCGCCGGGCAATCAAATGGGTATATTGCCCACCAAAATCGACAATTCCAATTTTTTCCATGTGCGATTTAATATAGCAACCCAGCGGTTCGCGATGAGACCGGAGCCACGTGTTCTACGCCATTCGTTCAACGTCCGGCAAGGCTACGGGCCGTTTCCACCAAGGTCTTGACTCCAAAACCTGTTCCCCCAGGCTTGAAATATTTCCATGTGGAAGTGGTAAAGGCCGTCCCGGCGATGTCGAGATGAGACCAAGCGGTCTTGACTGGTACGAATTCTTGGAGAAATAGTGCTGCGGTAATGGCACCGGCTTCCGATTTGCCAACATTTTTCATATCGGCAACCGGATCGTCGAGATGCTCCCGGTATTCTTCTTCAATGGGAATGGCACAGTATTTCTCTCCGACATTTTTGCCGGCCGTGAGAATGGTTTGGGAAAAGTCCGGCTCGTTACTAAAAAGTCCCGCGATCGATGTACCTAAGGCGCGGACGATGGCGCCGGTCAAAGTGGCCAAGTCAATTATATGCGTCGCTCCTAGGGCACCGGCTTCTGCCAATCCATCGGTTAAGACCAAACGACCTTCCGCATCGGTATTGTCCACCATAATGGTCTTGCCGTTTTTGGCGGTGAAAATATCACCGGGTAAAACGGAAGCATTGCCAGGGCGATTTTCCGCAAGGCAAAGCACGGCGCTGACTTTAATGGGCAACTTCAAAGCCGCAATGGCGCACAGAGCTGTAAGTGCCGTAGCCGCACCTGCCATGTCGCATTTCATTTCCCACATGCCCTGACTGGGTTTGATGCTGATGCCACCGGTATCGAAAGTGACGCCTTTGCCTACAATGCACAGATGGGGCCCGTTCTTACGTGCTTTCCCACCTGTGTACTCCAAGGTTACCATGCGCGGTGGTCGGTCCGATCCTTTGCCCACGGTCCATAATCCCATGTATCCATCGCTAACCAATTTTTTCTCATCTCTGATTTTAACCGTAAGCGAGAACTCTTTGGCAGCCTTGCGCGCGTATTCCGCAAAGTCCTGCGGATCCAAAGCGGAGCCGGGTTCATTGACTAAGTCGCGGCACAGGTTGATCTGGTGGCAAATGGTTTCCACTTCGGACAGGACAAGGGAAAAGCTCTTAAGGTCTTGGGCGGATACGAGCAGCATCACTTCATTGTTAGCATGCTTACCTGCATTTTTATCGCTTTTGTATTTGCGAAAGTCATAGGCGGAAATCAACAAGCCTTCGCATATCGCTTGAAATTCCCTGGCAGTCGCCTTGTCCAAGGAAATCGCCACGCGGGGAAGGGATCGGCTTTTTTGAAAATCGAGAATGCGAGAAGCGGCGAGGCGTAAACGGTCTTCGCCATCGAGCCCTTTTTTGGTTGGTACCTGACAAACTGCCAGTAGTGGGCTGGTGCCGGAAAGCAGCTCAATGGTTTCTGTGAGCAGTTTGGACGTTTGCTGTTTGACAATTTCCCTGACTTTGGCAGAGTTTGTGTCATTGGCTTTGGGCAGTGTTCCAAGCAACTTTTCCTGGTCGGCAATTAGGATGAGGGGTGGAATTTGCGCGGTGGATTTTTCCATCGATGCTAAAAGCAGCTTCATGTGGGCCTCAAATAAGGGGTTTTAGGTAAGAATACTCTGAATTCTACTCGCTTTAACCTCTTTTGTGCGATTTCGCGATTTTAGGATGATGGCGTCCCAACTTTTTTGGTGTATTTTTTGCTTTTGTTAAGATACAACGCTTGAAAGCAATGAAAAATCAGACAAATAATGACAAATACGGTATTTGTACACTTTAATGTCAATAATTGACATATTAGGATTGAAGGCATGAGAGACTTTACCATTCATCAGGGCAGAATTATGACTGCCCTAACCGAGATCAGCAAACTTTTCAGTTCCTCGCTCGATTATCGGGAAGTGGCGAATCAATGTTTGCATACCCTCTCCGAAACTTTAGATTTGGAGCGCGGCACCTTGTTGATGCCCACTTCCGATCGAAAGTTTTTAGTGATAAAGGCGAGTATCGGATTCTCGCCAGAGGAAATTCGCAGCGCTGTCTATAAAATTGGTGATGATTTTGTAGGCAAGGTTTTCAGCAATTGCCTACCCATGGCATTGCCGGATGCAGACGAAATGCCGGGTATTCCCATACCCAAAGACAATGCGGAAGCCTTCAATTTGTATCGGATAGGGTTTATCGCTGTACCAGTAATTCTCGATTCACGTCCCATTGGTGTCATTACCGCGCACCGCACATCGCGCAGCAGCACCATGGTGGATGAGGACATCCGGGTGATGAAGATTGTCGCTTCATTACTTTCTCAAACGTTGCGCATTGCGGAAATGATACGCGAAGAAAATTCCCGGTTGGTGCAAGAGAACAAAGAACTGCATGCAGAATTGGAAGAGCGCTTCAACCCCGATAATTTGATTAGCAATTCATCGGCTATGTCCAAAACATTGGCAATGGTCAAAAGAGTGTCCGGTACGGACGCATCCGTTTTGCTGCGTGGAGAAAGCGGTACAGGAAAAACGTTGTTGGCTCGTTCCATCCACTATTCCAGCCCAAGGCAGAAGGCTCCGTTTGTCATTGTAAACTGCGCAGCGCTCCCCAGTGGCCTCATTGAAAGTGAACTTTTTGGGCATGAGAAAGGTGCTTTTACGGGAGCCTTGGCGCAACGGATCGGCCGGTTTGAAGCCGCGGATGGCGGTACCCTATTTTTGGATGAAATCGGTGAGATTCCAGCCGAGACCCAAGCCAAATTGCTTCGCGTCATCCAAGATGGCACCTTTGAACGCGTCGGCTCTTCCAAAACCATGACTGCGGATGTGCGCCTCATCTGTGCAACCAATGCGAATTTGGAACAGATGGTCAGGGACAAGAAATTCCGTGAAGACCTCTATTATAGGTTGATGGTTGTTCCTTTAAATGTGCCTCCACTAAGGCAACGCAAAGAAGATATTTTGCCACTGGTCTCCTACTTTCTGAAAAAGTTTACGACCAAGTACAATAAGCGCATCACCGTTTCTCGTGAGGTGATGGAGTTTTTGGAAGGCTACCCCTGGCCTGGAAACGTTCGCGAGTTGGAAAACACCATCGAGAGAACCGTGGTCTTGGCCGGATCGGAAGCGCTCACACCCAAGGACATCCCCATACTCAACTCCATGATTGAGCTTCCGGATCCTGTTCCAGTGCCTGTACCAACTGCTACCAATGCCGCCGTGACTTTTTCACCCTTGAGCAGCCGTTCCAAAGAACGCCAACTGTATGAAAGGGTCCCATTACGAGAAAAGGATATCCGCGAGGCCATGCACAATGCTGGCGGCATTCAAACGCATGCGGCCCGAATGCTCGGCGTGTCCCTAAGACAACTCCGCTATGCATTAAGTCGTTTTGAAATCAACGCCACGGAATTCAAGTACTGATGGTGATTGCCCCAGACGTTTAACAAAGAGGCTATCTTTTCGGGTATGTCCGGCATATCCGATCTGTCACGTTTGGAAGGCGTGGGTCCTAAGCGGAAAAAACTGCTGGCTGAAGCAGGAATCCACACCCTCCGCGATCTAGTCTATCATCTGCCCCGGCGCTATATCGATCGCACCCAGTTTACCCCAATCGGCCAACTGGAGGTGGGCAAAGACGCCATATTTCAGGCCAAGGTCATTTCCCTTGCCATTATCCAAACCCGCATGGTGGTTGAGGTGGAGGACGAAACCGGCACTTTAGAACTCCTCTTTTTCAATGGTGTGCAATTTTTGAGAAACCGATTTCATGAAGGCCAGCGCATCTTGGTAGCCGGTGTCCCGTCTTTTTTTCGGGACATGCAAATTGTCCATCCGGAATGGGAAGTTCTCGCAGAGGGCCAGGAAGTGAAGGGGTCCATCCTCTCCCGATATCCATTGACTATGGACATGGCTGCAGGTCATGTGGAGCATAAATTTTTACAACGCATCTGTCTTTCCTCCCTAGACCAATTCACTTTTACGGATGCCATTTCCGAAAAAGAACGCAAAGACCTGGGTTTGATCCCCGAAGCAGAACTGCTGCGCGGTTTGCACCAGCCACAAAATATAGACAGCATTCCCAACTTACGGCGGCAGCTAAAAATACGCGAGCTGTTGCCCTTGTCCATGCGCCTGGAAGCCCTTAAGCGCGAAAGGCAAAAGGTCGGAAGGGCGTGGCCAAATTCCCGTCACCTTGCGAAAACGTTGTTGGCCGGCTTCCCCTTTTCACTAACAGCCGGGCAGCTGGAAGCGGTGGAAAAGATTTCCGAAGGCCAAGCGCAAGCCAGTCAATTCTGTGGATTACTTCAAGGTGATGTAGGGTCCGGAAAAACCGTGGTAGCCTTGCTCGCGGCGGCCAATGTGCTGGAGGCGGGAGGTCAAGTCTCACTGCTTGCACCCACGGAAATTTTAGCAATCCAGCATATGCAAACCCTGTCACCGTGGCTTGCCGCGGCGGGAATTCCTTGCGGACTTTTAACGGGTGACACCGGAAAAACCGAGCGGGAGGAAATGCTGAAAAAGCTGGCGTCCGGTGAGTTGACTTTTATCATGGGCACGCATGCATTGTTCTCGGCAGGCGTCCAATTCCGGGATTTGGGTTTGGTCCTAATCGATGAGCAGCACCGCTTTGGCGTGCAACAAAGGGAGGCTATCGTTGCTAAAGGAAATGATCCGGATATCCTGTATATGTCCGCTACGCCCATTCCACGCACGTTAGCGCATACGGTGTTTGGTGATTTGGAAAGTCTTGTGCTGAAGGAAAAACCACCCGGCCGTTTGCCCGTAAAAACCCGACTGGTGCCCGCTCATAAACGCCACGACATGCTCACCTTTTTGCGCAAAGAAGCGTTGAACGGAAATCAAATTTATTGGGTCGTTCCACAAATCGGTAAGTCACCAGAAAAACCTGTTTCAGACGATCCGGATATTTTCTCTCTTCCAGTGCCTAAACCAGAGTTGCCCCGCCGGTCTGATGAAGATATTGCGACTTTAGAAAAGGTTGAAAAAGAACTTCGATCGTTTACTACCGATTGGCGCGTGGGAATCGTTCATGGGCGACTCACGCAGGAACAGAAAGAATCGACGCTAAAAGCATTTAGGGCCGGAGAAATCCACCTCCTTTTGGCGACAACAGTAATCGAGGTGGGTGTGGATGTTCCCAATGCCAATGTGATGGTCATCGAGGGACCGGACCGTTTTGGGCTTGCACAATTGCATCAGTTGCGCGGTCGCACTGGGCGTGGATCCACGCAGGCATGGTGCTTTTTAGCCATGCCGGAACAAGAATGGCCAGAGGAAACTTTGGAACGCCTCACGGGATTTTCCGAAACCGATGATGGTTTCCACATCGCGGAAATGGATCTTAAATACCGGGGCACAGGTAACCTAGAAGGGACGGATCAGAGCGGATACGGTGTGCTGCGTTACACCGACCTGCTGGCCGATTTTGAA
>JAYSRH010000336.1:0-8568 GCA_043721115.1 Fibrobacteria bacterium
GTTCCATAAGCTTCAGGATAGAGAAAGGAACTACCCCTACTTTGAAGCAATTTCTTACAAAAAGGCGGCTTGAGGACTCGTTTCAAAAGAGCCGCACCCCTTCTAATTTGCAGATGGTGGGGCCAGTTAGGAAGCCTGGAAGCGTCCGATAGCGCCCAAACAGGGCCAATGCTGAAGCTATTTCGCCCACAATTATGGAAGCGCCCATCAGTACTTGTGCATATATGAGCAATTTATTTTCCTGGGAATTTACCTGGAGGCATTTCCAGGATGTTCAATTTTGAGCACGTTCAAAATATCCCGTGATCTCCAAGGTCTGTCAAGTTATTATTTGAACAGGGTTCATCATGTTACAACACAAAAAGCGAATTGTTCTAGCCGGTGGATCTGGATTCTTGGGAACCTTTTTGGGCGAACAGTTCCAAAAGGTAGGCTACGAAGTTGTGGTATTAGGCCGAGGTGCATCGCGAATATCAAATGGCACACGATTCGTGACCTGGGATGGAAAAAACCTTGGAAGCTGGATAAATGAAATTGATGGAGCGGACGTATTAGTCAACTTGGCCGGTCGAAGCATAAATTGCCGTTTTAATTCTACCAACCGCAGCGAAATATTGAATTCTAGAATCGACTCAACGACTGTGCTCGCTAAGGCCATCCAGCAATCCAAACGGCCGCCTGCTCTATGGGTCAATTCCAGCACAGCGTCCTTGTATCGACAGGCTTTCGATAAACCCATGGATGAATGGACAGGAGAAATTGGAACGGGATTTACCGTTGACGTTGGAAAAAAATGGGAGCAGTCTTTTTTTGAAAGCGATTTAGCCAGTACTCGCAGAGTTGCATTGCGCATTTCCATCATACTAGGGAAACATGGCGGCGCCATGATTCCGCTTCGAAATATCACGAAATTCGGTTTGGGTGGGAAACAAGCGGGTGGAAAGCAAATGTTCAGCTGGATACATGAAATGGATGTGTTTGAGATCGTCCGATTTCTGGAAAGCCATCCTGTAGAAGGGGCTGTCAATTGTACCGCGCCGAACCCGGTTACAAATGCGGAGTTCATGCGGGAAATGCGGCAGGTTATCGGCATGCCTATTGGTTTGCCTGCACCCTTATTTATTCTGGAATTGGGAACGAGGCTTTTGAGGACGGAATCAGAATTAATTGTAAACAGCCACTGGGTTTTGCCCGCGCGCCTTTTGCAGGAGGGATTCAAATTCCGATTTGCAAACCTTCCCGACGCGCTGAAGGATTTGTGTCCATCATGAAATCAGTCTACCATGACAGCCGTTAGTCATGACAACTGTCAGGTATGATTCCATTCGGAGTGGCTGGGACGATTAAGTATTCCGGGTAACTTAGGTTTCGAACCGCCGGGCTTTAACGGGCACTCCCTTGATACGCACCTTTTTAAAAGCCTCGACTATGGCATCGAATTTGTCTTCGGGAACATCGACTACGGTGTGCTTGGACTGCACGCTGATATTCCCAAAGGATTTGCCGGGAATCCCGGTTTCGCCGGCCAAGGCTCCTAGAATATCCTTGGGCAAGACACCCTGCATGCGCCCCACATTGAGAAATAATTTGGCCGATGGGCCTCCCGTATCAAAGCTACGGGATTCCTTGTCTCCGCGTTTGAAGGCCGGTCTATCCTCGCTGCCTTCAAAGCGTTTTTCCTTATTGAATTTGCGATCGGGGCTGAAATTCCCAGCGCCTTCGAATCCGCGTTCTTTCTGGAAAGATTCCTCTTGAGGAACAATCGCTTCCGGCAACGTCAATTTGAGCAAGGCGCTGGCGACGTCCGAGGCGGTAATATCCCCTTCGACTAATGTGTCGACCAAAACGGAATACCGGTCCAATCCTCCAGCCGAAATGATTTCCCGGATTTTATCGAGCAAGATGGTATGCTGGGCCGTTTCCACTTGATCCAAAGTGGGTACCGCGCGGCGGGGAATTTTGATTTTTGAAAAACTTTCGATATTGCGCAGACGAAATAGATCGCGTCCCGAGGCAAAGCTCAAAGCCAAACCTTTCTTGCCTGCCCTTCCAGTGCGGCCAATGCGATGGACATAGTCTTCCGTGTCCTTAGGCAGATCATAATTGACCACCATTTCTACGTCTTTGACATCGATCCCGCGTGAGGCCACATCGGTGGCTACTAGAATTTCCACGGTGCGGGAACGGAATTTAGCCATGATGCGGTCGCGCACGTTTTGTTTGTGCTCGCCATGAAGTCCTTCAGCGGAATATCCACGTGCTTGTAAATGCTCAACGAGCTCATCTACACCAATTCGGGTATTGCAGAAAACGATCCCGAGTTTAACGCGATGATAATCAAGAACTCGTGTCAAAGCTTCGAGTTTCATCGGCCCGCGCACTTCCATATAAGCTTGTTCAATGGCTGGAACCGACATGGCTTCCATGGAAGATTTAATGGTAAGCGGGTTCTTTAGGAATTTTGTTGCGAGCCTACGGATGCCGGGCTGCATGGTTGCGGAAAAAAGCACCGTTTGCCGATCGCCGGGCACATGGCTGAGAATCTTTTCCATATCCTCTTGGAAGCCCATGTCCAACATTTCATCTGCTTCATCCAGCACCACCATTTTAACTTGGTCGAGCTTCAAGCTCCCGCGCTCGAGATGATCAATCAGTCGTCCTGGTGTTCCAATCACAATTTGTGCGCCGCGCTTCAATCCATGGAGTTGGCGATCATAGGCCTGTCCGCCGTAAATGGGTAGCGCGTAAAGATTCCGTTTGTGCTTTCCGATCTTTCCTACTTGTTCCGCAACTTGTATACACAATTCGCGTGTTGGGCATAGGATAAGGGCTTGGCAAACATTCTTGGTAGCATCAATTTTTTCTACCGCGGGTACGGCAAAGGCGATGGTCTTTCCAGTCCCCGTGCTCGAGGTTCCAATGACATCGCGGCCTTCCATGATGGGAGGAATGGCCTCACCTTGAATAGTGGTGGCAATTTCGAATCCCATTTCCTCAATGCTCTTGAGGGTTTCCTTGGAAAGGGGTAATGCAGTGAAAAGGACTTTAGACATGATGCTCCTAAATGAATTGGCCGTACCGGAAATCGATGGAACCGTTGGCGGAACGTGCAGAATAGCTTTTTATCTCGAAATAGCCAATAGTATCAGGGCCTATTGAGTCAAAACAAATTTCTAAATAGTCACAATTTACTGCAACGGGGAGACAATCATGGATTTAGGCGGGAATTTACTCAATGTGACGTCCAGAGGGGCTTTTTCCCGTATGCCATCTCTTTTTGTAGGCCATGGTTCGCCCATGAACGCCATTGAGGACAATCACTTTACCAATGAATGGGAGCGGGTGGCCAAAACGATTCCAGCTCCAAAAGCCATATTGTGTGTTTCCGCACACTGGTTGACGCGGGGCACCTATGTAACCCATGCGTTACATCCGAAAACCATCCATGATTTCGGGGGGTTCCCGCAGAAACTATTCAATGTCCAGTATCCCGCTCCAGGAAGCCGGGAGCTTTCTGAAGCTATTTGTAATCGCATCAAGCAACCGGTGGTTGGATTGGACGAGGAATGGGGGCTTGACCATGGAACATGGTCTGTACTGATTAAAATGTACCCAGAGGCGAGTATTCCCGTGGTTCAATTGAGTATCGATTACGCAAAACCGCCGCAATTTCACTATGACTTGGGAAAGCAGCTTCAAGTGCTGCGAAACGATGGCGTGCTTATCATTGGTAGCGGAAACATGGTTCATAATTTGGGTAGAGTGGACTTCAATCGTATCGATGAGGCCTTCGGTTTTGATTGGGCTGTGAAAATGGATGATTATTGCCGAGAAAACATTTTAAGCGGAAACCATCAAGCGCTGATCAACTACCGGGATTTCGGAGAACCGGCGCGCCTATCCGTCCCCACACCGGACCATTATTATCCGCTGCTGTATATATTGGGTTTACAGGAAAAAGGCGAAGCCGTTGAACTGTTCAACGAAGGCCCTGTGGCCGGTTCCTTGTCCATGACTTCGGTAGTAATAGGAAAATAAGACGACCCTTTCGTTAAGTCGGCCGTTCGACGTGACCGTCCGGGAACTTGGCAAAACGGGTTTCTGCACGTGGATGCACGGGTTCTTCGCTGGGCCAAGGCCAACCTCCAAAACGCGTACGTTGATAGTCTGCGAAAGCCTGTTCGATTTCTTGACGGGTATTCATGACAAATGGCCCGTGTTGAACCACCGGTTCCCCGATCGGTCGGCCCTGCAAAAGCAGCAATTCCGATTCCTCGGATCCATTTACCAGAAGCAATTCGCTCTCAGGGTTTAACGTAAGACTGGTTTGCGAAGGGATGTCCCGATCCTCAGCGCGTAAGGTTTTGCCTTTGAAATAGAATAGCATTCGGTTGCTTCCTTGTGTCGCGGGAGGCAATTTCCATTGTGCGGACGGGTCCATGCGGATGGTCCAAATGGCCACATCGGAATCAGGATGCGCAGCCCAGGAGTGCGGCGGTGGAGGCGGGGGCACAATATCGGCATAACTTCCAGAAACGACAGTAACTGTTGTGCTACGGCCTGCTTCGTCAAGCACTTTTTTCACGGGAACATCCTGTTTCCAAATCATCACAAAATGAGGATCCGTCATCTTATCGGCCTTGGGCAGATTCATCCAAATTTGGAAAAGCTCCGCAGGATTTTTCGCCGTACGGTTGAGCAAAGGAAACATTTCGGAATGAACGATTCCTTTACCGGCAGTAATCCACTGAACATCTCCATTTCCAAAACGGGCTGCTGCTCCCAAGGAATCAGAATGATCGATTAAACCCTGCCGCACTATTGTCACCGTTTCAAAGCCGCGATGAGGATGAGGCGGAAAACCTGGCACGATCTCTCCGTGATACATGCGCCAACCGTCCTTGCCTGCGAAGTCACTGCCGATATTGCGTCCCGCCAGGGAAGCCGTGGGACCCATATCTTCATTGCCAGCGGGGTAGGTATCATTGTGGTACGCGCAGAATAAAAAAGGATCTGACGGTTGCCAGGGGAAGCCAATAGGGGCGGTGCTTAGAATTGCTTTGGGCATCGATTTCTCCACGATTATGAATCTTGAATATACAATAACTAATTTTTAAGAAAAATTATGGAAAGAGTGGGTATGCATAAAGGTCGCCTGGAAGCATTTAGCGATGGTGTTATTGCCATTATACTTACCATTATGGTACTTGAATTGAAAATTCCCCATGAAGGCAGCCTTGCGGCGCTCAAGCCTATTCTACCGATTTTTTTAGGCTATGTGCTTAGTTTTGTTTTTGTCGGCATCTATTGGAATAATCACCATCACCTCTTGCAGGCGGCTCATCGCGTCAACGGTAAAATTCTTTGGGCCAACATGCACTTGCTATTTTGGCTGTCCATTGTCCCGTTTGTTACTGGTTGGATGGGTGAAAATCATTTCGCCGCCTGGCCGGTAGCCCTGTATGGAGTGGTGCTCTTATTCGCTGGATTCGCCTTTAATATTCTCAGCCGAAGTCTTATCAAACACCATGGCAGTGAATCGCTGCTGGCAAAAGCCATGGGCAAAGACATCAAAGGAACGGTTTCGCTGTTCTCCTACTTAGTGGCGATTCCGTCGGCCTTTGTGTCCACTTGGATTTCTGGTGCGCTTTATGTCATGGTCGCTATTATGTGGCTGATTCCGGATCAGCGTATTGAAAAAGCTTTAAAGGAGATCAAGGACTAAAACTCTAATAGCTTAGTCCGGCTTCCAGGAAAAGTGTTTCCTTATTGATGAGGCCTACCTTAATGCCAAAAATGGCTAGCGTAACCTTGGCTTCCGCGCCCCAATCAATTTTGGAAAAGCGACTGAATCGGTTTTCGCCGAATCCTGTCACGCACGCAGCAAAAGTACCCTTTTCATCCACGCGTTGGCCCAAGGCAAATCCCAATCCCAGGCGATTGGCCCTAGGATAGATTTCATCCGAGACGTAAAGTCCAGATATGTTGCCCATCCATTCTTTGCTTTTTTGGAATTGAGCGATGAGATCATACTCGAATCCAATTTTATTGTAGCTGCTGTAGAACAGTCCCACCATTCCATTCATGCGCTCGTCCGCTTTGGCGGGATGTGCCAGGCAAAGGAAACATACGGCCAATAGGGTAAAAATTTTGAGCGATGGCTGGGATACGTATGGCGATGTGAAAATGTAACCGGACACTCTGGATTTGATATTCTGCATATAAGGATGAAATGTAAAACATGTTTTCATAAAACGATGCTGAGGCTTGGAACTGTCCAACCTGCGCATCCTGCGCAATCTCGTGCGCAGCATCCCGAAGGATCAGGGCTAAAACCCCATATATCGCCTTGGCATGTCTATTGCATTAGTCAAATAGCATGCTAAAGAACTACAAATTTAACCAAGGAGAATAAAATGAAAAATTTGTCGACCATACTTTCTATTCCACTGTTCGTCGCAGGTCTTACCATAACCCACCTTTCGGCGCAGACTAGGCAGGATGGCCTTCGAGAGTCCGCCAGTTCCAATTCGGTATTATCCGATTCGGAAAACTCTGAAGAAGAGCAGTCTCCGTCTCGCCTAATCCCTACTAAAAAGAATTATTCCACTGTGGAAAAAGATTTAAACACCAGTGTGGATGAAGAGAGCAGCACCGGGGAAGTGGCGAGTATTGAAACATCGCATCCCTACTTGCTTCCCCGGTTATTTACTTTGCCAACCGCCTATTCCCTGCAATCCTATGAACTGCGTTTTGGCGGACAGGGTAACATTCACTCCACTTTGGCCAATTTCAGTACGCAACAGTTTAAAACCTCATTATCGCTTGGCCTGGGAGGCATTATGGAGCTGGGGTATGAACTTGGGGAGTATTATACGGTTCAGAATATTTCCGATAAAATCCTCATGGGATATTTCAAGTTGTCGCTCCTTAAGGAATCCAAATTCCTTCCAGCCGTTTCCATTTCTGCCAGCAAAAACCTTCGCAACTCCTTCCGACCCCTTGATTTTCCCGTGTACACGATGAATGAAGATTTGTATGAAGTGGTTTTTTCCAAGTCCTTCCATATTGGTGATAACATGCTAAGCCTGCATCCCGGCGCTCAGATTATCCGGGACCATGTCACTGCCATTGACGGTGTAGTGGACATGGGTAAAGGTTTTGAGACAACTAAAATAAATCCAAGAGTTGGATTGTCTTGGCAATCACATCCAAAAACCTTGTTCATGTACGAATTCAAAGTATTGCACCCCACCGATGTTTCCTCCTTAAGCGCAGGTCGAATCCATTCCGACTTGGCCATGGAAAACAATCTTGGCATCCGGTATTATATCCGAAATTGGTTGTGCATGGATTCCGGCATCCGTCATTTCTACAACATCGATTCCCATGACGACGAAATGAAATTGCATGCCAACTTCGTCGGCGTGATCCCGATGGCAATCGTTTATGATCGAGTTCAAAATTACTTCAAGAAATAGTCGCAACCGGAATTCGGCCTAAGGAAAAAACATGCGAACTACAACTTTGATCTTGCTTCTCCTCTCTAGATTGGCGCCCACCAGTCTGGCCGCCACGGTACCTCCTCCGAAAACGGAGACTCTGTTGGCCGTGATGGACATCGTTAACAATACCGGTGAGTTTACCGCCTTTGTAGATGGAATGCCGGACATGCTTATTACGGAACTGATGGAATCGGGGGATGTGAAATTAGTGGAACGAACCAAAGTGCAAACCGCTATGAAAGCATTGAAGCTGGAAACTTCCGGACTGACCCAGGAACGCAATCTGGAACTGGGAAAATGGTTGGGAGTGGATGGCATACTTTTCGGTGCCTTCAACCGGGTGGGAGAGCAATACCGTTTGGATGTTCGCGCCATCGATGTGCAAACCGGAAAAATCAACGTGGCCGCCAGCGCCTCCTGTCCCAAACAAAACATCCAAGACATCATTCCCGAAATTGGAAAACAGCTTCGTCTAAAACTAAATGCGCTCGCACTCGGTAAAGAAGGAGGCAATAATTCGGTGCTTCCCATTTCTCCTGTGGCTGTTAAACCTATGGTAGACAGTTGTCCCTTGCAAATCGAATACAAAATGATGGTTTCCCTTTTGTCCGAATCCAGTATTCCCCATCAGAAGGTGCGTATCTATCTCGACAATTCCCTATTGGGCGTCAGCGGAGTGGTCGATGCCTTAAACCGCTACTATGTGCTGTTTCAAGGAAATATTCCGGTGGGCAAACACACGCTTACCCTCGTGCATGGAGCCGTGGACAAGCGCGGCCGTTGGGTTCGCGAACTGGAAGAACAGCCTAAAGCCTATTCATTTGAAGTACAAAAAGGCGATAGTCCAGGCCTGCAATACAAGATGCAAGCCCATGAAAGTTGGTTCAATTTCAATGACTTTGATTTTACCTACCACATTCACAACCATGGAGAATAGTATGAATCGATTTCCTATAAAACCGAAAACCAAAACCAAAACCAAAACTAACACCCTAACCCTCGTCGTAAGCCTGTTGGCCGCCTTGCCTCTGCTCAATTGCTCACACAAACCGAAATTCCAACC
>JAYSRH010000337.1:0-8562 GCA_043721115.1 Fibrobacteria bacterium
CTTGATCGCACGAATCTTAGCACTGATGCGCTGTGCTCTTGATTCGGCATTCAAGCTCTGTCCCTTAGCCATTTCAGTTTTACCCAAAATCGTCATGTAACCCTTCCAAAAGCAGAGTGAAAGGACCTGACAGGTGGACTATTTTTTTAAAGTAGACCTGGGCGTTAGTTTGGGCTTTAAGAAAACCGCCCGTTCCTTTTCAGGGAAGCAGGTCATTGCCTTCTTGAGCAATGCCATCAACTCTTTCCGAAGGACATAGTCAGGGTTGAATCGGAACATATTTCGATTTGCGTCCTTGCGTACCAGAATGATACCGCCTTTGAGCAAATTTTTCAGTTGCGTTTGGACACCAAAGAGCGGCAATCGCAAATTGATCGTCAACTCTCTGGGATAGGATTCCTTATACACAGACAAATAAAGCAGGATTTTAGCCCGCGTGCCGGAGCCTATCAAGGATTTTAATATTTTCATTTTACGTCCCCTTTTGAGTAAAAAATCGTCCCGTGGATGGGACCCATCGGCAAAACATTCATCCTACCCATGGTACTTCCTAAGACTTGGCGCCTTTGTAAGAATCAACTCCATTATCCTGTCATGCTCTACTTGGCCTCCTTTGGTATCGCGTAACGAAACCAGAGGTAGGTATAATGGTGAATTGAAAAAGGTGCCCAGCGGCACAGGATTTTTACGGCAGAAAACCGCCTTGATGATGGGATCCAGGCCCACTTGCAGCGCTTCAGCGGTTTTGCGATCTCCGTCATGATAGCTTTTAATAATGGCAAGGAATACTTTCGCCACTTCCGGGATATTGCCGGAAGCGGTTATGATTCCCCGCCCGCCCAATTCCAAAATGGAAAATAGGGAGTCGTCTTCGCCGCTGACAACAGAAAAGTTTTCTCGGTCCGTCTTCATGATAATGCCGCGCGTATCCTCTTGGAACTTACCGGGAGACTTGAAATCCACGGACTGCTTCAGTCCAATGATATTCGCGTGACGACTCAAATGTACCAGGGTTTCCGCTTCGATATAACTGCTGGTACGGCCGGGCACGTTATAAATAATAATCTTGGCACCGGTCTCGCGGGCCACAGTTTCATAATGCGCAACCAGACCTTCTTGAGGCGGGTTATTGTAGTAACCCGTTACACACAGACAGGCCAATTCGCCCACTCCTTTTTGAATGGCCTGAACCATCTCAACGGTTTCACGGGTGCAATTCGATCCGGCCCCGGCAATAACCGGAACGCGACCAGCTACATACTCTACCGTGAACTTGATGAAATCAATATGCTGGGACTGGCTGACCGTGGGGCTTTGTCCCGTTGTCCCTACTGGAACAAGTCCATTCACACCAGCATTTATCAAGTCGTCAATGATGGATTTCGCTTTTGCATAATCAACGGTATTGCGCAGACAAGCCGGATCATCGTTTTTAAGTGGCGTAAAAATGGCGGGAAAGACTCCAGCGAATTCTTTTGCCGTCGTGAGACTTGTTGGCATGCTATCTCTCCACCAGCAATCCTGGATGCTGTTCCAGAAACTTGGTGCTATAGTCACCCTTAGCGAAAAGCCGGTGGTTAAGGATTTTCCGATGTAAGGGAATAGTCGTTTTGACTCCGACGACAACGAATTCGTCCAGTGCCCGCAGCATGCGGGCTATGGCGTCTTTCCGCGTAGGTGCATGTACAATCAGTTTGGCGATCATGCTGTCGTAATGAGGCGGCACCACATATCCACTGTAACAGTGCGTGTCCACACGGACACCCATGCCTCCAGGCAGGTGAAACTCGCTGATGGTGCCGGGACTGGGCTTGAAATCATTGAAAGGATCTTCCGCATTGATTCGGCATTCGATAGCGTGGCCATTGAACTCGATGGACTTCTGGCTGAACTCAAGTTTTTCACCCGCGGCAACTTTTATCTGCGCACGCACGAGGTCAATGCCGGTAACGAATTCCGTGACTGGATGTTCCACTTGAATCCGAGTGTTCATCTCCATGAAGTAAAAAGAGGAGTCTTTGGCGTCAAACAGGAATTCAATAGTGCCCGCATTATAGTACTTGGCCCCAAGAGCGCCGGCCACGGCCACGGCACCCATCTTGGCCCGTATTTCCGGAGTGACCGCTGGGCTAGGGCTTTCTTCGATCAACTTCTGGTGCCGTCGCTGAATGGAACAGTCGCGTTCGCCTAAATAGACCATGTTTCCATGTCGATCGCCCATGAGCTGAATCTCCACATGGCGCGGCTCAGTAAAATAGCGTTCCAAATAGAGATTGCCATTTCCAAAGCAGGCCAAAGCTTCCGCGGCAGCCACCGGAAAAAGCTTTTTCAACTCCTCCTCGTCCATGGCTACGCGCATGCCGCGTCCACCGCCACCGGCCGTGGCCTTTACAATGACTGGATAGCCAACCACAACGGCAGCCGCCAACGCTTCCTTTAAATTCATGACCAACCCATCAGAACCGGGAATGGTAGGTACACCAGCGGCTTTCATGGTAGCCTTGGCGGAACTTTTATCGCCCATGGAACGAATGGCTTCCGGTGACGGACCGATGAAGGTCATTCGATTTTCCTGGCACATCTCGGCAAATTTGGCGTTTTCGGAGAGAAAGCCATAACCGGGATGGATGGCGTCGGCATTGGTCAATTCGGCAGCGGACAGGATCTGTTTCATATTCAGGTAGCTCAACTTGGAGTTGGGCGGACCGATGCAAATATCTTCATCCGCAAAATGCACATGCAGCGAATGGTTGTCGGCCGTAGAATGCACTGCCACTGTTTTAATGCCAAGTTCCTTACAAGAACGGATAACGCGCAAAGCTATTTCACCACGATTGGCGATCAAGATTTTTTTAAACACCGGACATCCAACTCCGGTCCGAGGAGCCTTCTACGCCTCTAACCTTCAATTCGAAATCATCGGGATTGCTGGCAGCTTGCAGCGCCGTTTCATAACTGATGCGCTCGTCCGTATAGAGACGTAAAATGCTTTGGTCGAAGGATTGGGAACCATATTGGGTATACCCTTCACGGATACTGGTATCGATCATGTGCGTATTCTCTGGTTGGGTTAAAAGTTCCCGGATGGTAGCATTATTAACCATTATCTCACAGGCGGGAACACGGCCGTTACCGTCTTTCCGCGGCAAGAGCCTCAAGGTAATAATGGCCACTAGGGTGCTGCATAGCATCAGACGAACCTGTTGATGCTGATGCGGAGGAAAGAAAGATACGATTCGGTTGATCGTTTCCACTGCATTCATGGTATGCAAAGTAGTGAGCACCAAATGGCCGGTATCGGCGGCTGTGAGGCCAATGGACATGGTTTCCTGGTCGCGAATTTCGCCTATAAGAATCACATCCGGATCTTGACGGAAGGCTGCTCGTAAGGCTGGGGTAAAGCCTGACGTATCCGATTCCACTTCCCGCTGGGAAATAATGCTCTTCTTGTCTTTATACAAGAACTCGATGGGATCTTCAATGGTTACGATATTGGAACTGGTGTGTTCATTGATATGGTCAATCATGGATGCCAACGTGGTGGACTTGCCAGAACCCGTGGTACCGGTCACTAGAATGAGACCACGCTTGCGAAGACTCAAATCGCGAATGACCTCCGGCAAACCAAGTTGATCGAATGCCGGCACGATGCCCACAATAGCGCGGATGGCCAGTGCAGGTGTGCCCCGCTGTCTAAAGGCGTTCACCCGAAACCGGCCAATGCTGCGAATGCCAATGGCGAAATCCAGCTCGTGGTTTTCGTCGAATTTTCCCTTTTGATTGCGATCCATCAAGTCCAAAACAAATTGTTCCATTTGCTCGGGCAGTATCCGCTCATTTTGGAGACGATAGAGTTCGCCATTAATCCGGAATGCCGGCTGGCCGCCTACCCGCAAGTGCAAGTCGGATGCATTCCGGGCTACCATCTCCTTGAGGAGGGACTCAACGTTCATGCTAACTGGGCCTAATACGGAACAGCACCGTCCCGTATTCTACCGGAGTCTCATTGCTAACGCAGACTTCCTCGATGACTCCCGTCAAATCGGATTCAATCTCATTCATGATCTTCATCGCTTCAATGATGCATAGCACCTGTCCAGCTTTAACGGCGGTACCCACTTCCGTGAGGGGCGCCGAACCCGGTGTGGAGCTCGCGTAAAAGGTCCCCACCATAGGCGAAGTAATATCTTTGAATTTCGAAGCCTTTTCGGGTGCCGTTGAGGGCGTTATGGCTTGTGAAACGGCGGGTGAAGGTGCTGCGGAGGCAGGAGCAGGCGCATAAGCCGCAACCGGCGCCGCCATTGGCATCATTCCGGATGATACGGCCGCCTCACGGACAACTTCCTTCCTCAGAACAACTTTAGAGTTTTCGTCACTGAAGCTGATTTCGGTGAGGCTGCTTTTATCCAGCAGTTTGACTAAATGTGCCACGTCGTTCAATTGCATGCTCGTCCTTTCCGGTATCCCGGTCTACTTCTTTCGTTTGGGAATCTTGAAGCCAGGCCTAGGTCTACGACTATTCGAATCTGGTCCATTACCGCCCAGGTTTTGACCGCCCGGTCCTTGACCGCCCGGTCCTTGAACGCCCGATCCCTGACCGCCCGGTTCTTGATTTTCCCCATCCGGCCTACTTGCTTCAATTTCGTTAATCCGGCTTCTGACCGAATCATTCCCTGGTTCAAGTTCCAAGAGCTGACGATAAATTTGCAGCGCCTGCTCCCGTAAACCTTGTTGGAAATATATTTCCGCAAGGGTAACCGTGGCAACATTTGCTCCACCTTCGGTTTGCGAAACGGATTCGGCTTCCTCTGGATAGGCGTCCTCTTCGTCAGTTAGCGGCTGCAAACTCTGGGAAGGCGTGGACATCGTTGTTTTTAGCCCGGAAGTAGCATCTTTTGCTGGCTCAAAAATTTCGGAGATACGCGAGGCCACTTCTTCACCAGTTACCATGGTTTCTGAATCGGCAGGAGATTCTGGTTCAGTTTTGGGCAATTCCATGCCCATCGTTTCCGTATTGGAGCTATCCTCGGTGAAAAGTTCATCCAGGCGATTCGCAACATCTGCACCATCGACCATTTCCATGGAAGTGGTTTCCGTAAGGTTTTCAGCTTCGGTGGAAACCTGGATGGTTGGACTATCCATATCGGATTTAGGATTCGCCACGGCAATTTCCAAAGTGGCATCGGCATCTTGTGCTATTTCCACATCGGACAGTGATTCCATACCGTCGGTAGGCATCATCATCGTTTCCGCGGACTCCAACAATAGGGCCTCATGTGCCGCTGAAGGACGATCCTCTTTCTCGCTTTGGCTAGCGCGCCAATCGGAAACAGGTTCCTGGTTTTCAGAATCCTTAAGAGTCGGAAAAGTCAACGTCTGATCGTCAAAGGCATCGGATGCTTCATTCAAATCAAAAAGCTTGTCCAGCTGGGCTTCAATGTCCGCGCCTGTGACCGGAGATTGCTGTTCCCCATCTGCAAGCCAGCCAACGGGCAGCATCGATTCTGTGGACATTATGCCATCGCTGCCTTGGGGCAACGCTGCAACGGTTTCATCAAAATCAGCTTCTGGTTTCTCGACTCCCGTTGTTTCGCTGGCGGAGATCAATACGGCATTTTCGAAGGACGGAGATTTTTCTTCTTCACTTAGCGAGAACAAATCATCTAGACGCTTTTCAATATCTTCACCCAGTACTCGGTCCTGTTCAGAACCGAGGTTGCCAATGTTCTCCTCATTGAAATCGTTTGCCTGGAAGGCTGTTGCATCACCTGAAGCGTTAACTTCAATCATTTCCGTAGCTGTTGAAAAGTGCGTCTCATTACCTGTAGATACGTCTACAATTACCTCTGCAGGTGTTGCTGCAGGCGCCTGGTCCTGCAGTCCAAAAAGCGTGTCCAACCGATCTTCTAGGTCTAGGCCCGAAATTGGGATGGTTTCCGTCTCATCGGAACGTTCTTCCTCAACAAGGGCAGAGTCTAAAACTACCTCAGCCAAAACGGGTTCCTTTGCTGGCGTTGGGGCGATTTCAATCGCCAGCGTCGCGTCCAATTGAGAAGTTCCGTCCATTTCTGGAGTGATTATAGTTGCCGTTTCGAGAGTGAATTCAGATTTACCTTGAGCAATGGCTTCAGGGATAGATTCGATCACGGAATCGATGGATGGGGCATCGGCTGCAGGCGCGAGAAGCATATCCACATCATGGCTCGGCAGAAAATCGGAAATTTCATTTAGATTGACTTCCATCACGTCGCTGGTAAAACCGTCCGGTTTTAGGAAGGTGTCTTCCGATTCATTGACGCCGGGAGTTGGAGTGAAATAATTTTCACTAGGCATTGGTGCATTTCCAAGCAAGGACCGAATTTCTGCGTCCCAGGGTTCTACTTCCAAAATAGATCGATAATACCCAGCGGCGACATCCCCCATCTTGAGCAAATTCATGATGTCCGCCAAGTATCGCATGGCGGACAAACAGCGTGCATCCAAGCGCAAGGCGGCTTCGAATTGTTCACGAGCCTCTTCGGGTCTCCCTGCATCAATAAGGGATTTACCTAAAACAAGATGTCCGGTTAAATGAGTTGGACGCAAACGCAAGCCGTCTTGGCAGGTTTGGATCGCTTCATCTAGACGGCCTTCCGTTCGGAAGCCCTCACCTATGCGCGCAAAGCCGGATAATCCCGATGGTCCGGAAAATTTACGCTGCAATTGATCGGCTGTATACTGGATACTCATTAATCCCCCGTCAAAACCTTGATTATATCAAACCTTCCATGGGAATTGCCTCATCAATCAACATTATGGGAATGTCCTCCCGGATAGGATAAAGATATTTCCTATCTGCCCGGATTAGGCCCGCTTCCAACTTTTCCTTGATAACGTCACCGACGCGATTTTTTAGCTGACCGGCCTCGATTCGGCGGTTTAATTCGGAAATAATACCCTCTTCAGCCAAGGAAACGTCTTCCTTGGTCTCCGGGCAGCACAACATATCCAACAGTTCTTGATCAACCATAATTTTCAATCCTTTCAGCCAGCGTATTGGCCCAATAATGACAGCTTGGCTATCCGTTTTTCAACTAGCTCTTTAACATTGGTTTTGCATAGGGTACCCAACTCTTCTGTCAGCACCCCTTTTAAAATTCTATACATCTGATCGGGATCCCAATGGGCTCCACCCAGCGGTTCCCTAATAATTCGGTCAATCACTTTAAGCCCATGCAAGTCCGTGGCGGTAATCTTCATGGTTTCGCTCAGCTCTACCTTTTTGGAACTATCACCCCAAAGAATGGCACTGCAGGATTCCGGCGAGATGACGCCAAACCATGCGTTTTCAAGCATAAGCAAACGATCGCCGATGCCAATGCCGATGGCTCCGCCGCTAGCGCCTTCACCTATAACGATACAGAGAATCGGCACCGGTAAAATGGACATCTCCATCAGATTACGCGCAATAGCCTCGGCTTGCCCCCGCTCCTCCGCACCAATACCTGGATAGGCGCCCATGGTGTCGATAAAGGTGATGATGGGCAAATGGAATCTTTCCGCAAGCTTCATGCAGCGCAGGGCCTTGCGATAACCTTCGGGATGGGCCATGCCAAAATTACGCCGAATGCTTTCTTTGGTATCCTTGCCCTTTTGATGACCAATAATCATAACGCTTTGGCCATCCAGCTTGGCAAGTCCACACACCATGGCAGGATCGTCACCAAAACAGCGGTCTCCATGCAATTCCACGAAATCGGTAAAAATATTGGCGATATAGTCGAGGGTATACGGCCGCCCTGAACGTCGCGCCAGTTCCACCCGGTTCCAGGCGGTAAGTTTGCCCGCAATTTTCTTCTGCATGCCTTCTTTTTTGGCGATGAGATCCTTCACGTCGGCGGAATCTATTTCACTGCTTTTGAGCAGGTCCTCAATTTTCATGGACAGCTCCACAACAGGCTGTTCAAATTCGAGATGCGGACCTTTGGGTATTGGCATAAAAATCCCTTTAAGTTCAATCACCAAAATTCAAGTCGATCAAAGCCATTTCATTCGGTTCAGGCTCCCCGACCAAAAGCTTCACTTCCAAGCCATGGGTGGATTTCTCCCTCAAAATTTTGACGGCGGTTTGGAAAGCCCCCTCATCCAAAGTAATCACAACGCTCTGGAGTTCCACCTTTTTAACGATGGAAGCCAGGGTATATAAATCGCCTATTAGGTTTTGCATCACATCCTGGGAAACGCGTCCCTGGCCCATGCTGATAAAACCCACGAATTCATAGCCAGTCAAACCTTCCTGCTGGATCAAGGTTGCAAGTTTCCGCGCCCGATCATTACTTCCAATAATTGCCACGCGTTTGGTCGAGCCCATGATCTTTGTCAAAAAGCGACCACCCTGCAAGGAGAGGAAACGCCACAGCGTCAAACTAAGGATGCTGAAAAGCGCGGAGAGGGCGAAAGCCACGCGCGAATACGCCTCCTCACGGATAAAGAAACTCATTGCGAAAAAACCCAGGAAGGATACGCACAAGGTTGCAAAAACCGTTTTCAACTTTTGCGCGGAACGCCCGTAATCCCCTATAT
>JAYSRH010000338.1:0-25895 GCA_043721115.1 Fibrobacteria bacterium
AGCACCAGATTGTGCAGGTGGCCGATTCAAACCGCCTTGGCCCGGGCCACTTGAAGCTTCGAGATCGGCAATCACCACCTGCAAATGGGCCAGCAGGTCGATTTTTTCCTTGGAACGGATGGATTTAAAAGCCGGGGGCTGGCTATCCCAATGCACGGGACCCAGTTTATCAATGGTATGGGGATTATACTTGGTAAGTTCGTGATACCTTTCGGTGAAGCTGGCCAAGTGATTTCTCCGTTTCGAATTTAACTCGCCTTTGGTATTTTGTACACTATTACGGCTTATGTCGATGCGGCGCTTCCATTTCCTCTTCGCCGCCCTCCTGTTTGGGGTATTTCTCCACAGCATTCCGGTCGAAGCCTTCACCTTGAATCGCAATGACGCCCATATCCCATGGCGAACGGTGGAAACGGAGCATTTCAAATTCAACTACCCCGCTGAACTTGAACCGGTAGCCGGGTATATAGCCGGCATCGCCGAAAGCGTGGCCGAAGAAAAGATGAAGCGGTACAACATCCGCCTTCCCAACAAAGTGGAATTCGTCGTCCGAGAGGACATTTTTTCCAATGGCTGGGCAAACTCACTGCAAAATACCATGACCGTGTGGATATCGGACTGGGACTTCCCTATTCGAAGCACGCACAACTGGCTCAAGGATGTGGTCACGCACGAATTTTCCCATCTGGTTTCTATCCAGAGTTCCAGCAAGCTGCCTAGCCCAATTCAAGGTTTGGTAATCGGGTACCAAGACTATTACAACGAACCTGTGCAATCGTCCTTCGCCACCATCATTCCTTTTACTCAACAGCCCAACTGGTTTGCGGAAGGCGTGGCGCAATACGAAAGTGAGTTCTCGGGTTATGATGCTTGGGATTCGCATCGCGACATGCTCCTGAGGCGGGCGGTGCTGGACAATAAGCTGCTCAGTTATGATCGCATGGGTACCTTTACCGGCACTAGCTTGCAGTACGAACTGGGGCCGTATACGCAGGGCTTCGCCTTTGTAAAATACCTGGCTGCCAAATATGGGGATGCAGCCGTCATTCGCTTGTGGGCCGAGAACTCGCGCCTGCATCGGCAAACATTATCCGCTTCCATGGAACGCGTCCTTGGCAAGGATGGGTATACGCTTTGGGAGGATTGGAAAAATTCACTGACTGCTCAATATGCAGATCAGGTCAAAGCACTCGGCCATTTGGAAATGGGACAGAAGCTCACCTCGGAAGGATTCTACAACTATTATCCACGCTGGAATGCCAAAGGCGACGGCATCTTCTTTGTGTCCAACCGCGGCCGCGATGATTTCAAAGGCGCCCTGTACGTTTACAATCTGGCCGACACCACCAAAAAAAAGGAAGAAGACCGGCTAAAAATTATTACCGGCAGCATCCGCAGCCCCTTTGATGTTGCCAAGGATGACAGCACCTTCCTTTTCCATTCCGCCAAAAACGAGGATAAAAACGGAATTCACAAATTGGACGTGTATCAAAAGAACCCGCGCCGCAAGGCTAAACTCTTTACGCCGGAATGGCTTGGATTCGGAAAAGACAAGACGGAAAAACGCTACACCAAAAACCTGAATGCCGTACAAGCCAGCTACGATCCTACCGGCAAGCGCATCGTATTTGTAAGAAACCAGTTGACCAATTTTTATCTGTGTACGGCTTCGGTGCCAGACGGCCAGGGGCCGGACGGCCAGGGGCAGGGCGGCTCAAAGCCGGACGGCCAGGGGGCGGGCAACTCGAAGCCGGATGGTGCGGACATTAATCCTGATTCGGTTAAAACGCTTTTCCCCATCGACACTGCCATGCAGGGTAAGTATGGATTTAATATTTACTCGCCGCGTTTTTCGCCGGATGGAAAGAGCATTCTATTCTCCTTCTATGACGGCACTTCAAGGAACATCGGAATGATTTCTTCCGATGGAACCGGCTTTCATGCGGTACTGGACCGCCCCTATGACGAACGCGATCCGGAATGGAGCCCGGATGGAAAGTCCTTCTTTTTTTCCGCCGACAGTAGCGGAATTTACAATCTCTACCAATACGATTTCGCCACAAAGGGCCTACAGGCCCTAACCCAAGTGTCCGGCGGCGCCTTTGCGCCCGCTATCGATTCCTCTGGCAAGCATCTGGCCTATGTAGGCTATGACAGTTCTGGATTCTCCTTGTACTTGCTTCCACTGATAAAGCCCGTACAAGCGCCACCCGTGGCGCTGCGCAATCTCCACCCGGAAAACGAAAAAGTGGAGGCCATTGATTTCGAAGGCAAAAGCGAGCATTACTTGGGCATTCCCAATCGTTACATTCTCAACCCGTTGCTATTTGGGGAGGAGATGTCCGCCAGCACCCGCGCAGCCCGCACCGGTGAAGCCAAATGGCTCGCTGGGTTTAACGGCGTGCTGAACGATCCGATTTTAAAGAATGAAATCTCGGCTGCGCTTTTGGTTGAAGTCGGCAAAGGTTTGGATTATTTCGGAGCGAATTCCGAGATTCTTTCCGCCGACAAGGAGTCCCAATTCTATGTGGCCCTGTCCAATCATTCCCTGCCGGTTTCTTTGGAAGCTTCATTTTCGCGCGGCAACATGACCACGCACGATTCGGTGAAATCCCGTGAAGATTTAACTGGCACCTCAAAAATAGGGCTGCAAGAGTATGCGGTTACCTTTCGCGATGCATCCTTATCTGCCAGCTACAATCTTTTTGACGCGTCTCTTGCGGATGATGGTGCGCAGTCCTCGTTTGTTCGCCTAGCTACTGGCTATGCATGGAACGATTTCAATTTCTTTCAAGATAATTTTGGATTCACCTATTATCAGAACCTATATATTTCCACCCTCATCAATCTTTACGGTTCCACTTATTCTGATAAAGAACTTGTGGCGCCTCAAGGATTGGCTGCGGCTTTAGCCTATACTTACAATCAGTCCAGCATCGTGCGCGGCGGATCCTTTTATGAGATCTTTGACTTCAGTTCCGGCTTCCCGAAGCCAAATTACCGTAAATATTCCATCCACGATTTGGATATGGGAGTGACTTATGGAATGGGACTGCCTTGGGCCGACAACGGGGCTATTGTGATGTCCGGTTTTGTGGGAAGCATTCTCGATTGGACCGCGACCAAAGGGAAAAATTCCGCCGATACTTTGGATTCCTTTTTCTCCAAGGGCATGTACCTGCGCGGTTACCCCTTCCTGCGCGATATTGAGAACCTGGCCTTTCAAGGAGAAAACACGGCCAAGGTGAGCGCGGATCTGAATCAACCCCTGCTGCCCGATATTTACAAAACCTATTGGGTGCTCTTTATCGAAGACCTCTATGCCAATGTCTTCTGGGAAACGGGGCGCACATGGAACGGCTCACTGGCCGATACGCGCGTTCTCAGCGCCAACTATTGGAATCCTCAAGGTCGTACCGATGCTTGGTATCAAAGCGTGGGTTGGGGTTTAAAACTCAATGCCCGTGTATTTCACAATTACCCCTTTCTCGCCTACTTTGAAGCGGCCACGGCCCTATCCGGCATTCCCAACGGAAAAGGCGGCATGGAAACCCTGGAAAATATTCAGTTGAATTTTGGGCGCGATAGCCAGTTTGACACCTATGCCACTCGCATCAGTTTTGGTGTTTCCTTTGGGCTTTACAATGGTCTACTTGGAAACCATTCGGAACACAACCCTATGCGACCGGAGTCTCCGTTTGCCAAAAAGCATTAAGCCCCAGTACGCCTACGTCAACGGACGCATTCTCCCTGCGAGCAAAGCCGTGGTCTCCGTTTTCGATCGCGGCCTTGTGCTCGGGGATGGGTTGTTTGAAACCGTGCGGGCCATGCGCGGCCATCCCCAGTTTTTTCAACTGCATTACGCCCGCCTGGCAAAATCCGCCAAGCGCCTGCGTATTCGCCTCGATAAAAGTGAGGTGGAGTTGTGCGAGTTGGTTAGCACCTTGTGCCGCAAAAGTGGTCTCGATGATGCCGTGGTGCGCATAACGCTTACACGCGGGCAGTACTTGGGTGGTTTAGCAATCGACAAGTCCATCGACCCCTCGCTGATTATAACCGTCACGCCCGTTTCCGGATTGCCTTCCAAGCTATATCAAGACGGTGTTAAGGTCGCGATCTCGACTATCAATAAAGCCGCCGCCTCAGGGCTGGACTCGGCCATTAAATCCACCAATTACCTCGCAAATATTTTTGCTAAAGCCCAGGCGGATAGCCGTGGCTGCTACGAAGCCATCCTGCTCGGCCCGAATGGTGAAATCGCTGAACTCTCCACATCCAGTTTCTTCTGTGTCTCCGAAGGGACAGTGCTCACGCCGCCGATTGATACCGGCATTCTCCCCGGCATTACGCGTCAGGTGCTGTTGCGCATACTGAAACGCGAACGCATCCCCCACCGCCAAGCAGCTTTGTTTCCAGCGGAAATCCCTAAGATGTCGGAAGCCTTCCTATGCTCTTCCGTGCGCGGCCCATTGGCTATATGCCGCTTTGACGGGAAAAAAATCGGAGCAGGAAAAGTGGGTCCCGTGTTTCGAAGACTCCGAGAGTTGTATGATTTGGAATGCAGTCAGGACCTGGCCAAAGATCTCGTTAAGGAAATCAGCACTAGTCGCGTTTAGCTAAAACTTCCTTAGTGTAATCTACTCCATCTTCATCATTAGCGGTAGCGCCCCAGATACCCTTGAAGGCTTCGCGCGCCTGTTTCTCGAGCTTGGCCAAGACTTCTTCATCAGGCGTGGACTGCTTGTCCCACCAAGCCAACCCCTGTTTCAATAGCTCGCTGCTGAGATTTTTGCCGTCAGCGGTAAATACTTTCCCGATAAAATTGCCGTCGGATTCCGTACCGGTTATTTCCACTTGCACCTCGTTCATGAAGGCCTGTTCGGCCACAAAATGACGGGCTATTTTTCCGGAGTTATTGTCCTTTTCCGGGCACTCGATTCCGAAAAGTTTGATCCCAATGACTTTGCCTTCGGTCAATATTTCGATGGAATTTCCGCCTTTAACCCCGACCACCTTGCCCTTGAGATTGGCGGCGGGAATGACGGTTACAAGGCTGGCTAACAGCAGGAGAGCTTTCATTTTCTTTTCCTTGAGAGCCGATGTCAGTGGCAACGGCCGGGTTTACATTATTTATATCGGGGTGGGATTTAAAAACCTTTACACTTTGTTTAGCGTGGATTGCCCTAGTCTCTGTAGCTCCAGGGAGGCCTTGATTGCAGCATTTTGAGCGAATCCGCTCCAAAATTTGAGAGTCACTTTAGGTTTTAGGACGCAAAATCATAGTGTTTTGCGGCCGATTTGAGGCGCAACCGAATGGATTCACGTGATGCCAATCACAAGGTGAAAGGTTAGGCCGATTCTGGTAAGATTGATACCTTTAGAGCTTGGCATTGAGCCTTGAGCTACCGGAAACCCTTTTTACGCAAAGGAGACGCGATCATGGCATTTGCACCTCTCACTCCGAAAATGAAAATACTTTTTCCTCTGATAGGTTCCGTGGCAGCCGTACTGCTATTCCTGCTGCTGGTTTGGCCTACCGGGTCCGCGCGCAAGAAAATCCATTCCCAAAATGCCCGCCAGAGTCATGGCCAAAACCGTGGGTCAGAAGATAGCCGCGGTGCGGGATGGCAGCCAGACAGACCGGATAAAAAAGGGGTGCGTAACGCCTCGGCTACGGGGAACAAACGTCCGATCGAAAATCCCGGCGAAAATGAAAAAGCTGCCAGCGGTGAGGCAGAAGGAGACACCTGGTGGTACCAGGATGGCAGTTCGAATAAAGGCAAAGCCGCTAAATCGGACTGGTGGTACAAGGATTAGGTCCAAAGCCTTGGATTTGGATTAACGGCAGGGTTGCCGGTAACAAGCCTAGGAACTATTTTCACTGCCCCATACTCTTAACATGGATTGGCACCAGTAGCTCAGCTGGATAGAGCGCTGCCCTCCGAAGGCAGAGGTCGTAGGTTCGACTCCTGTCTGGTGCACCATTTTCCTCGCAAGTCTGATTAGCCGGGATTCAACCTGGAATAGATTTTCGAAATAAAATAGATTTCCCCCTACCATGAAAATGAATAAAACAGGTCGCAATGATCCCTGCCCTTGCGGGAGCGGAAAAAAGTATAAGAAATGCCATCTGGCCGATGACGAGAACACGGCCTCAGTAACCCGCAAAGCAGTGACCATGGTACAGAGTCCTTTAGTGGACGATTTTGATTCAGATGATGATGATGACGAGTTATTCGACCTCGACCAGGAGGCGGACGAAATCGAATTAGAGTTGGATGCACTTTTGCATGATATGAGCTTCCATGAAATGCTCGAATTATTGACGGCATATGTACCCAAAGCGGAGCTCATGGACTCCAACCTAGCCAAAGGATTTTTCGAGAGAGTATGGGATGCAGCGGAATCCCTAGCAGAACGCGATGCCTATCGAGTTCAACTGAATCGGCTTGGACAAGAAAATCCGGAAATCTTTGCGGAAATCGGCGGTCAGCTATTGTGGAAAATGCTTAAGCAGACGCTAAAAGATGAGCGATTAGCCAGCATCGAATCCCTATTTATAACCTATGCTGCCTTTGCCTCCGGAGATTTAGTCTTTTTTCTGAATGTGGCGGATTGCTTGGCCTATTATGGGCTTCTGGAAATCCTAGTGAAAGGAATGCGTGCTGGGTGGCCATCGGTGCGAAAATCGAAACTTATTTCCCAGTCCGCTCTTGAACGGTTTATGCGTAGAGGGATCCATTACGAAGTGTACACGGCTCTGGAAGCTACCGTTCCTATCGATGAAACTGAATTGAGTGGCAGAATTCGCAACTTCGAAGCATGGGAAGATTGGGAAGTCAAAAAATGTATCGAGCACCTGTCCATCTTCTCATTCGAACCGATTCCGAAAGAAAATTTTTCGGTAAGCAGAAGAGACATGCTACTGAAATCCGATTTGGAGGCCGCCTTTCAAAACGGACTGAATAGCTTGACGCACCTATTCCGTGGTTTTCTCCGGATTGAAAAGGCCGTGCCTTGGACCCAGGCTGATCTAGCCGCCGCGGAATTTCTGGATATCCTCAATGCCCATCTGGAAGAGTCTTTGCAAGAGGCACGGAATGAAGAAGATGCGCCCATTTTTTGGAATGACACGCTCGTCCGGAATTTATGCCCGGATTCATACACCTTGGATGCCTACTTCGGAGGAAAGCTTTTCAACTTCGAGATGCAGGAATTTCGAGCCTGCTCGGTATGGGCGAATCTTTCCCATTGGCTGGAATTTCTTGTGCGGGTCAAGCTGGTGGATCAGACGGTGACACGGGATATTTTGGCATCTTGGAAATCCGTACTCGAAGAATTTGAACCTGAATTTAGAGGAATGGCTATTCCCCTCTCAGCAATTCAATCAGCTCCCCGCGCGTAAACAGTTTCAGCCCGCCTTCTGCATCGCCGGGCAAGAGCGTTTCCATCCACGCCGCCTTCTTACGTATAATAGCGTCGATGCGCTCTTCAATCGTTCCGCGCGTAATGAGCTTATATACTTGCACATTTTTCGATTGCCCGAAGCGATGTACTCTATCGGTGGCCTGATTTTCTCGTGCCGCATTCCACCACCTATCATAGTGGATGACGGTTTCCGCCGCGGTCAAATCGATGCCTACGCCGCCCGCCTTTAAGCTGCAACAGAAAACCCGGCAAGTGGGATCGGAGGCAAAGCGCTTCAGCACCGCTGGGCGGTTTTGAGTGGCGCCATTCAAAACAGCATACCCGATACCGGCATCCTCCAAATGCTTTTCGATCCAATCCAGCATTCCTAGGTATTGGCTGAACACGACAATCTTATGCCCGGCGGCCAAAGATTTTTCCAGCAGGAAAACGAACAACTCCCACTTGCCGCTGCGGTACTCCTTGTTAAGCGCTTCAAATTTGAAATTGGATTCGGTTTCGACGGCCGCGCCCGACAAGGTCATGGGATGATTGCAGATTTGCTTCAAATGGTTGAGCAATTGAAAAATGTGCAGCATGGATGGCTGGCCCAGACCCTTCCCCTGCCCCAGCAACTCCCGCAGCAAAGGGCCGCCTTTTTGCTTTAAGCAAGCATGATACAAGGTGGCTTGATCGGGTGCTAAATCACAGGTATAGGTTTCCTCCATTTTTTCTGGGAGGTCGGACAAAACTTCTGACTTGAGCCTACGCAATAAGAACGGACGGGTCAAACGCATGAAACGATTTTTGGCAGCCTCCACTCCCATTCCGGATTCCAACGGATCCGCAATGTCACGGCGGAACTGGCTTTCTCCGGGGAAGTATCCCGGCAGAATCAGATCGAAAAGATTTTTGACTTCCCAAACAGAATTTTCCAATGGTGTGCCGCTTAAGCCGATGATGCTGCGCGCAGGAAAGTCCCGCAAGGATTGGTGCGTTTCCGAATCTCGGTTTTTGGAGAATTGGATTTCATCCAAAACCAGTACGGCATAATTCCGGCGGCGAAACAAGTCCATGTCATTGCGGGCGATCCCATAGCTGGTGATGCATATTTCTTTATCCAGAATTTCCGGATCCCGCTGGGCGCCGTGAAAAACTCCCGCGTTCAGTTCGGGATGGAAGGCCGCAATCTTTTCGTGCCAGTGGTACAACACCGAGGTAGGACAGATTATCAGGATTTTATCTCTGCCTTCCGAATGCTGATGCAGCCAGGCGAATAGAGCCATCACCTGATGGGTTTTGCCAAGGCCCATATCATCAGCCAGAATTCCGGATAGGCCCGACGTTGTGAGCCGATGCAACCATCGCAAACCTTCCACCTGGTAGGTGCGCAGTCCCGTTGTTGGCAGAGGTATTTTAAGATGGGTTGCATCCGAATCCTCTGCTATCAAGTCTTCACACGCCAAGTTTGCCAAGGTCTCCAAAAAATCCAATCCGGGGACGCTCGGCGAGTCTACTTGATTTCTATTTACTTGAATCCTCTCAGGCGCATGCATGACACAAATGCGCGTCAGCTGCGCGGCATCCATCAGAGCATGCCACTCTTCCTCTTGTCGATGCCAATGATCCGCTTTCACCTGACCCAGCCACGACCATTCCATTGCGGATAAATCCACCCATCCCGCTGAGGTGATGAGACAAGGTTGACCGGATTCCAGCAGTGATTTGAGGAGCTTCAAATCCAGAAGTGTGTTGCCGATGTGGAATTCCAAGGCGACGCGATAGCGTTCCCCTTCAGCAGCATGGACGCGCACATAGAGGTTCTGGATTGTGGCGGCATGGGGATGGCCGAGGATCGGATCCAGATCGTAATCCGGACCGGAAGCAAGTTCCTCGCTGTGCTTGCGCAGAAATTCCGGTACCGCTATCGCTTCCACCCAATACGTTTTCCATCCCGTATACCGCTGCAGCAAGGATCCCGGACCGGAATGCAATTTTCGGAAACCGCATCCGGGCAGAAAAACCCTGTCCCCGAAGCGCAGGCCTTCTCCCTCTGAGGCTGGATAGTTGCGCGCCTCTAATCCGGCAAAAGGTCGAATGCGAAGGCGGCTTCCATCCACCACACGAACTTCCAAACCCTTTCGCCAGGATTCCTCTTCCTCGGCGAAGCCATCGCCCAATTCAAGCTGCGGGTATTTCTTCCAAAAGGAATAGGCTTGCTCGTTGGACAATAATCCGGTGACACAAAACGGCGAATTATTTTCGTGAAAGCGTATGCGAAATAGCAAAATTGCTTCATCCCAATCCAACCGTCCCACCGGATTCGCATAGCGTAAATAGGCTATGCGGCAAACCTCTCCAACGGGGCCGAACTCGGCGCGTCGCGTGGGAGTATGCCCCATGGATTTCAAGGCGAGGATTTCTTCATCGAGAATTTCTTGCGCGGCCCATTTGCCATATTCGGCTTTGTCTTTGAATGCATCACCCGAATCTTCAAGCCCAAGTATTTCGAGGCCGGCCGGATTTTCAAGAGACGTTCGGTCTGGACGATGCACCAGTTTTATTTCTTCGCTCGGATGAGAGCGGCAAATTGCCAAGGCCAGTTGTGCCCATATGCTCGCATTGTATCCGTCTCCGACTGCTTTCCCTCCGGATATGGAACGGCCAGCGGCATCCGTGAACACCTTAAAAAGCAAGGCGGCTTCGTGGGCGCATCGATACTGTACCGTCGCCGAACCGCATGTGCATTCACAGTTACTATGGAGGAAGCGGCTCTTCTCCGATTCGTGCTGATACCGGCAAATGAACCGTGCATTTCCATCCAAAACCGTGGCGCCGTATACATTGCGGAAGAAAACCAGGCCCTTCACAAAACCATCGAGGCTTAGCAAGTACCCTTGACGGAGGATTTTCCGATCGAATTGCTTACGGAAACCTTCCGGCACGCCTTCCCACCACCCCGCAGGGAGGAGTCTTGGGCCAGTCTTGGCGCTTAGGGGGCGGGTAGAGAATGACAAGGGAAGCCATTCTAGAAATCGGTACTTATGGCTGCAATTGCCCAGGCCAAAAATTGGCCACTTCAAAAGCCATATCGGCATCCAGCACTTCACCGCGGTATTTGAGTTCAAGCAGTTTGGGATACCCATACTTCACATCGTATTGCACTCCAACCGTCCAGTTGGTATCCGCCAACTTCGCGTCAATTCGGGCGAATAGATATTCAATGGTGGGAGCCCTATCGATACGATTAGGATCAAAAAATGCATCTTCGCCGGGTACGGAATCAATTTGCACCGGTTGGCTGCCAACGACGGAAATGTTCATCCAGCCCAAGGGAAAGGAATGTCTGTCGGCATTGATCAAAATGCGGTAATCGGCCAGGTGCACGCTTTGCCATTTGGCCAAATTCGTCTCAAATCCAGCTCTTGTTCCGATGGTCAAAGGACTGGCGAGATTTTCATTTTCTGGGGCCGGATGAACCGGATTATTTAAGCACCCGACAATAAGAATCGAAGTTAAAGCGGATACTAGAATGGTGACGGATTTCATGGTTACTTTCGAAGTGCACTCATTCCGTTAAATGGATGGATGCGACAATTGTTCAATGTTCAGGAAAAAATAAACTCGAAGGAGGTAAATTCTACTTAATAATCGAATTAGGTAAATTATTAATCGTAAACGCCAAGCATTTTAAAATCGTGACTTTTTTACCCGGTATATTAAGCAAAAAATGCGGACTAACGGTATTCCTGTGGCAGCAGAGTATTGTCTCCCCCCGCTTTTCGGAAACCTTTGAAATAGCCTTCTGCTTCTTTTCGATTCTGTAATTTTTCCGCGGTTAATGCAGCGTAATAATAACTGTATGGATCTTGCGGACACACGGACATTGCATTCGAACTTGTGGACTTCACCTCATCGTAGGCTCCGGTTAAAAACTGGCATTTGGCCAATCCCGTTAAAAGCTCGCAGGATCCCGGATTGGATTTCAAAGCTCCTTTGAACAAGTCCAAAGCCTGAACTTTATTTCCCTGAATCAACAGGGCTTCACCCATCGCTTCTACGGCTTTGGGTTGCGAAGGATCAATGGCGTACGCCTTTTGAGCTAGGGCCACCCACATTTCCGGACCGCCCAGCCTTCGCCTGCTCAATGCCAGCATCGCTTCAGCTTCGGCGGTTTCATGCACTTCCTGCGATCGTCGAAAATAACTTTCCGCCGCTTCCGGTTTCTGCTGGGCGGCAAAAGCAATGCCCATTCCCAGCAATCCCTTGGCCTTCCACTCCGCCGAATTCCGTTGCGTCAACTCATTGAAAAGACCGCGTGCGCCATCAGACTTGCCGAGTTTAACTGCACATAAAGCGCAATAGTAGGTGGCTTCCATATAGTCCTGACGATAGCGCAGCGCTTCTTCAAAGGCGTTTTTCGCCTTGCTGTAATTGTGCAATTCGTAGAAAGCCTGGCCCAACCAATAGTGGTATTCCGGATTGCTGCGCTCCCCTTTAAGGAGAAGCTCAAGAATAGGCCGGGCGCTGGCCGCGTCGTGGTTAGCGATATGCGCCTTGGCCAAAGCCAGTTTCGTCAGAGGCTGCGATTGGTTGGTGAAAGCTGTGACGGCGACCAATGCTTCCTTGGCGCGATTGCATTGAATCAAGGCTTCAACAAAATGGGCCAGCGCATCCGGTTCCGGTTGGGCGGCAAGAACTAGCGAATACTCCTTGGCAGCCTCCTGAACTCGGCCAACCTGAAGCAAACCTTTGGCAAAAGAACTCCTGCCCTCTGGCGTCAAATTGGCGCGCACCGGCTCTAGCAATCGCAGCATACTTTGGAAATCTTCACGTACCAAGTAAATGCGACCCAATGCTTCTGCATAAATTGCCAACGGCGCAGTCGCCCATGCCTTGCGATAATGATCTTCAGCAACTCCACTTTGATCGTCTTGCTCTGCATAACGGCCTAACCAATAGTGCGCGCGAGCATCGCCACTGGAACTGACTTTAGCCCCCAGCATTTTTTCAATCTCACTTCGGTCAGACAAATGCAGTGACGCTTCCGCCAAAGCATTCAGGTTTTCATCATCAGGCAACAGATGCTCGGATTTCCAAAACTGCGCAACCGCTTCCGAGTGTCGCCCAGCTTTCTCTGCAAGCCGTGCCAAACCCCGATAGGCTTGGGCTTTCCAGTACACATCCGATACCTCCAGCAACCCCTGCAAGCGCACCTGTGCCTCCTGATTACGTCCCAAGCGCATGTATGCCATGGCTTCTAAATATTTCGCGGCAGGATGGCTGCCAGCCAGTCTATCGGCCGAACTTAGCGCCTCGGCAGCCGCGATATAGTTACGCACTGCAAAAAGTCCACGGCCCCGCAGGTATTGCACTTCTGCGTTGTTCGATCTTGAGGCTGCCAGCTTGGACAATAACACATTTGGCGCAAAAGGTCCTCCATCATTATCCTCCTGAAAGGACGGTGCATTCTTTCCCCAAGCCTTCTTCCACTGCACCAAAAAGCGATCTTTGGATTTTTCGGAAACTTCCGGATCGGCCAGATATTCATTGGCCATTTGCGACGCCAAGGGAACGGACATGCTCAGTTTGTGGATATCGGCGGGATTGGGAAGCGCGGCGGGATTCCGAAACGCTTTGCGCAAACTAAGGCCGGTTTTGGAGACGGCTTCTGGGGAAACTTCCAAGTAACGGTCCATCCCACGTAAATTGCCCCAACCCAGAGAATCGAGCATAGGAGCCAAAGCCGCAGCCACGTAGTAACGTGTTTCTAAAGGACGATCTTGGGAAAGCAGCTCTGCCCAAAGCAATTCGCATAACACTCCAACAAAATTCCGGGAAGTATCTCGCCCATCAAAAAATGCGCTAAGGTTGAGTAGCGAGTCTTCTTGATCTTCACCAAAAAAGGATGCGTTGTGGGGTAGCGCCAACATTCCGCCGGCGACGCCTTGATAATACCCCCCATGACTTTTTCCAGCCAGACCCCCTTCTTCCCGGCGGTCCGCATCCAGGTAAACATCCCTAGCAGAAGTATCCGAAATGGCATAATCACGGGAAATGGAGGATGGGTGAAAACCTTTCATCCTATAGATCAACCGAGCATGGGCCACATCGATTTTTCTCAGTCGATAAGCACCATTGGCATTGGTGGTTACGGAGGCGAGGAGTCGCTGACCCTCATACAGCAGAATCTTGACTCCCGAAATGCCTTTAGCTGAACCATCCTGCTTGAGTGTTCCGCGGTCAACCACTCGGCCATGGACTTCACCGGCCAATGCGGGACTTTGCATATAGATGAAATAAATCAGAGCGGCAATCAGTCGATACATGAAACTCCTAGGGATTCTAAAAGTTACCCTATAATTTCGAAAGCAGAAAGGGTTAACGCTCTTCGACCACGTCCCAACGGGTATCGGGACCCCATACCAACGGCAAAACGGTTCCACCCTCGGTCACCTTAACCCCATGGTCACAATCTGCCGCTCGCGCGAAACCATTGATATAAACCCGGCGGCTCTTTGCACTTTGATTGGGCCGGGAACCATGGATGGTAAAGGGGTTCCAGATAAGTACGTCACCGGGCAACATCAAGCCGTTTTCCGCGGGTGGAAGTCGTTCCAGAACCTTTAGATTGGCGCCATTGGCTTCCCAGCCTTCATAACCACCTTCAAGTAAGGCTTTGCGTTCGAGATGCGATGTGGGAACCAGTTGCAGGCATCCGTTTTGATCAGTGGCGGGATCAACCGCAATGGCGGTTTGCAGAAAGCCCCCATATAAGTCGCGGTAGGCGGAGTCCGGTTTCCGGAAAGTGCAGTCCTGATGCATTTGGAAACTGACGCCGTCGCCGGGATTTTTCCAATGCATTTGGTTGGTGATTTGGCGCAAGTCGAGACCGAGCAGTGGCATGACCAGGGAAAGTAGTCTCGGCGAAGTGCGAAACCGGGTTAAGCCTTCATGTACGGAGGAGGCCCATTTAGCGAATTTCAAAGTTGGTTTTCCGGCTATGGGTACCACCCGGAATTCCGCCAGCCCCTGTTTAGTCGTTTTTTCCAGCCCTTGTCCTTGCGCCAGAATTTCGTCGAAATATTTCCCCAGTTCCACGATTTCGTCAGGTGGAAATACACCCCGGACCATGGCGAAGCCTCGGTCCCAATATTCTGAAATCCAGCTCCAGTCCTGTGCCATTGGATCATTATATCATTTTGCAAGCAACCTAGTTGCCCAACCTTTTTGCCCAGCAACCCCGTTGCCCAGTCCGGCTATCCAGTCTTACCGGCTTGCACGGCCGCCACCATCCATAAAGCCTCATAGGTTTCAGCCACATCATGCACGCGCAAGATGGAAACTCCTTTGAGCGCCGCGAATACGGCCAAAGCCACGCTGGGAATAAGGCGTGTAGAGTTTTCCAGACCCGGTGTTTTTTGAATGAAGGATTTTCGGGACATGCCAAGGAGAATCGGGCATCCCAAGGTCCCTAATTTTTCCATGTCCGCGATGAGCTTATAATTATCCTCCACGCGCTTGCCAAAGCCGATGCCCGGATCGACGGCGATATGATCTTTGGTCATGCCCATGGCTGCCAGCAGTTGGATTCTTCCCGCCAAAAAATTCGTGACTTCCGTCACGGGGTCTCCATAGTTTGGATCGAGTTGCATGTCTTTGGGGCTACCGCGCATGTGATTCAAAACCACCCCAGCCTGAAACGCCTGCGGCACCTCCAGCATCATGGGATCCTGGGTCATGGCGCTGATGTCATTGACTATGCAAGCCCCGGCATCAAGTGCCGCCCGGGCTACGCCGGACTTGACGGTGTCGATGGATACGGGACAATCGAAACGCTTGACAATGGCTGCGACAACCGGCTGTGTGCGGGCAAGCTCCTCCGCCTCAACAACCGGTTCGGCTCCCGGACGCGAAGACTCGCCGCCTATGTCCAGGATGTCAGCTCCAGCCGCCAACAGCGCTTCCGCATGCATTAGCGCCAGATCCAGAGTCGCATGACGACCCCCATCATGGAAGGAGTCTGGAGTAACATTGAGGATACCCATGAGCAAGGGCCGGTTGCCTCCTAGCAGAAAGCGTCCGGCTCGCCAGGGACGAAGCGGGGTGGAAACCAAAGGCCGGCCCCAGGAGGAATCGGCGCTAAAGCTCACACTGTTGAGTCGAAACGACCGCCCTTATGCGCAGGCGGAGTAGGTGGGTCATCAGTGCCAGGCGTTGCCGTAGTGGTTCCTGAAGTCGACGTCGCGTCTACACCCGGTACCACGGGGGTTTCGTTATGCTTCTTAAGATACGACCTGCTCTTGCGCGTATCGGTAAGCAGTTCACCGCCCACCGCTTTCAAAATCTCTTCTGTTTCCAGCACTTCGTGTTCAAGCAGGGCTTCGGCCAGGTTGATGAGTTTTTGCTTGTGTTCGGAAAGCAAGTCCATCACCCTTTGCATTTGACCTTCCACTATTTTTCGGACTTCCTGGTCTATGAGAATCGCAGTAGCTTCGGAATAATCGCGATGCTGGCTGATTTCCCGGCCCAGAAAGATTTCTTCCTGTTTCTTGCCATAGGAAAGCGGGCCCAGCTCCGACATGCCCCATTCGCACACGTACTTGCGCGCCAATTCCGTGGCCCGCTCGATATCATTGGAAGCGCCTGTATTCTTCTGGCCAAATAGCAGCAACTCAGCGCCGCGGCCACCCATAAGAATAGCGATCTTATCGAGAATGAACCGCGAATCGACCGTGTACATGTCCTTTTCCGGCAGCTGGAACGTGATGCCTAAGGCCCGGCCCCGGGGAATGATGGTGATTTTATGTAAGGGATCGGAATACTTGACCTGCAGGGATATGATGGCATGTCCTGCTTCATGATAGGCCGTGGTCTTTTTCTCTTCATCCGTAATAATGCGCGACAGCCGCTCCGAACCAATCATGATTTTGTCTTTGGCTTCTTCGAAATCGATCATGGCCACCTGACTGCCACCGAACCTGGCCGCTAATAAACAGGCTTCATTGACCAGATTTTCCAGGTCCGCGCCGGAAAGTCCCGGTGTCCCTTTGCCCAGTTTAGAAATGTCCACATCGTCTCGCAGTGGAACCTTGCGCTTGTCCAAATGCACTTTGAGAATGCCTTCCCGGCCCTTCGAATCGGGTAGATCCACCACCACTTGGCGATCAAAACGACCGGGCCGTAGCAAGGCCGGATCGAGCACATCGGCGCGATTGGTAGCTGCGATAAGGATCACACCTTCATTGCTGCTGAAGCCATCCATCTCGACAAGCAACTGATTCAAAGTCTGTTCGCGCTCATCATGACCTCCGCCCAGTCCTGCGCCGCGATGACGGCCCACTGCATCGATTTCGTCGATGAAGATGATACACGGAGCATTCTTTTTTCCCTGTTCAAAAAGGTCGCGCACGCGCGATGCGCCTACACCCACGAACATTTCCACAAAGTCCGAACCGGACATACTGAAAAAAGGAACATCCGCTTCACCAGCCACGGCTTTGGCTAAAAGGGTTTTTCCGGTACCGGGAGGGCCCAGCAGCAAGACGCCCTTGGGTATCCGACCTCCCAATCGGCTGAACTTGCTGGGGTCTTTCAAAAACTCAATGACTTCAACCAATTCCTGTTTCGCCTCATCCGCGCCAGCTACGTCCTTGAAGGAAACCTTAGGCCGATTCTCTTCCAATAGCTTCGCTTTGATTTTGCCAAAGGAAAAGATGCCTCGCCCACCTCCCATTTGACCTTGCCTGGCCATCATGAACCAGAAAAAACCAATAAGCAGGAACAGCGGGAAAAGCGTGCTTAAATATCCCAGCCAACGCGTTTCCTTGATGAACTCCACCTTCACGCCACGGGTGGTAAGGTTGTCCAGCAATTGCAGAATGGGTCCGTCGATATCAGGCAGCAAGGTTTTGAACTTTATCGAACGGGACGCAAAGGCGCTGTGGCTTTCACGTCTTGTTGCTTGTTCCTCGGGAGTGAGTTTCCGGTCGCCGACCACCTGGTAGCCCTCACCAATCCGCTGCAGATTGATGGAGGTGATTTGCAAACTGGTGTCCGCGATGATTTTCCGGAATTCAGAATAGGTTTTCTCTTCAACTGGATTTTGGGAATCCAACAACTGCACCAGGAAAATGGACACCAACACCATGGCCAAGATCAAAGTGACATTTTTGCGCTTCCACTTGTTGCCAGGCGGAGGCGTAGCTTGTTTGGAATCCGGCACCTTGGGCCGATTCAACATGCCGCCTTTTTTCTTGTCTTCCACGAGGTTGTTCTTTTTGTCTTCTAGAGATTCTCGCATGTAAGCACCAATTCAAGGATGGAGGTGGTTGTATCCGTCACCTTATACAATTCGGAGATCCCGTAACCGGGAACCCAGGCGAGGGTTTCGTCGCTTAAGACAATGGAGAGGTTGTCTCTCATTCTGATCGGAACTTTTTTTTCATTTAAAAAAGCTTTCAACTTTCGAGTCCGGCTGTGCACACCAAACGGGGAAAAGCAATCACCGTTCCGCCGTGTCCGTACCACCAATGTACTAGAAAAGAGTCCCGCATCAAAGACCGCCCTTCCCTCCGATGCAGCGGGATACACCAAGTCCATGGGCCTTGCATATCGCCGCACCGTGAGTTTAAAAGTACGTCTTTCCATTTCCCAGAATAACGTACTAACTGTGCCATTCAGTATACCCTTTTGCAATTCCCGGGAACCGCTTTTTTTTGTTAAGCGCCCCAATTCCGCGGACCGGGAAGTGCTTTCTACGCAATAAATCCCGTTATTTTCAAATTTCAATGCGATGCCGTGAGCGATTGGGACTTGCAAGCTTTTGCAGCTCCGTTGCCATTGTCGGGAAAATTCATCCAGTATCTCTTTTGTAACCGAATGTCTGGGGCTTTGGGGAAAGGTCTCGTGAACCAAGGCGCGCAACCAATATCCGAGCGATTCCCCGTCTTCCCCATCGACTCTTTCCTTGAGGCCGACCACGGAGAGAAAAGGTCGACCAGTAGCATCCCTAGCCAATAAATCGGCCTCAGCCTCCAGGGCATCCATGCCCAAAGTTCCTATGGCTTGCAATTCCATGGCCATGGCAAAAATCCTGTTGTCCACATCCATCTCGGTTTTTCGAAGTTGAGGGAGATAGCTGTGCCTAAACCAATTCCGGTTGATATGGAGATCCAGATTGCTTTCGTCTTCGCGCCAAGGAGCTTGGAGCATTTCCAGATACACCAGCAGTTCCCGATGACTGCGATTTAGAAAGGGCCGGAGGATGCCCGGGTTGCGCTGAAAGGGAATACCCGCCAAGCCGCGCGGACCGGTACCGCGATGCAATCGTTGCAATACCGTTTCCACCAGATCATCCCGATGATGTGCGGTTAGAACAAAATGTGCACCACATGTGTCTGCCGCTTCCGCAAAAAAACGATAGCGCTCACGGCGAGCCCACATCTCCGTCGACTCGCGGGCTGGCTTTTTGCTCGGGTCAAGGTTAAGTCGGTGCAAAGGCAGGTCATACTCCGCGCATAAGGCGGCCACAAAGGCTTCATCTGCAGAAGCGGCAGGCCTGAGGCCATGGTTGATATGAGCCACCGCCAGTCGACAACCGAATTTTGCGCGACCAGAACGGGTAAAGAAATGCAGGAGAGCGGTAGAATCGGCGCCACCGGAAACAGCCAGGAGTAGTGTTGCGCCCTCCGGTTTCCAACCTTGGGCGGCAAGGAAGGCAAAGGTAACGGACTCCCAGGCTTGGATTCCTTGGGTCGTGTCCATTTCCTAAGGCGATGCAGGAGGCGGCAAATGCGCGGAAACGGGTTGACCTTGAATTTCCCAGTGGCCGTTTTTGAGAAGTCGAAAAAAGCAGGAGCGATAGCCTTCATGACAGGCCGCGCCATCGCCTTCTGCGGTCACTTTGAAAAGCAAAGCATCGCCGTCGCAATCCAGTGAGGCGGCAACCACCTTCTGCCGGTTACCGGAAGTTTCGCCTTTTATCCACAGCGTCTTGCGCGAGCGCGACCAATAGGTCATATACCCGGTAGTCAGGGTCAGCCCTAAGGATTCTCGATTCATATGTGCCAGCATCAGCACCGCGCCGTCTTTTGAATCAATGGCTACGGCTGTCACCAAACCATCCGCGCCGAATTTAACATGGGTTAGGAGGGCTGAGACATCCGCAGTGCTCAAACCCACGCCTTCACTTACGGGCATGGCCTTTGCCTTCCACAATCCATTGGTACGTGGTTAAGCTTTCCAATCCCATGGGTCCGCGCGCATGCAATTTGTCAGTGCTTATGCCGACCTCCGCGCCAAGTCCGTATTCTGCTCCATCCGCAAAACGCGTGGAGGCATTGACCATGAGCGATGCGCTGTCCACGCCCGCCAAAAACGCCTTCTGCACTTTTTTAGACTTCGCGAGAACGGCATCCGTATGCCCAGTACCGTGCCGGTTGATATGTTCAATGGCATGGTCGACGCCGTCCACCATCTTAACCGACAGGATCAAATCGAGGTATTCCTCATCCCAATCCGCTTCGGTGGCAGGAATAACGCCAGGCATAAGCCTACAAAGCGCCTTGTCGCCGCGCAGTTCCACCTTCTGGGCCATCAAGGTGTTGAGGATTTTCTGGATGGCGGCGGGCTTGGTACCGGTATCAATGAGCAAGGTCTCCATGGCATTGCACACGCCCGGCCGCTGCACTTTAGCGTTGACGATGATGCGCTCGGCCGCTTTGAGGTCTGCGGTCTTGTCCAGATATATATGGCAAACGCCCTTATAATGCTTGATCACGGGCACGCGCGATTTTTCCACCACGGATTGAATGAGCTTTTCACCACCGCGTGGAATGACGAGGTCGATATGTTTGACATCAGTGAGCAAAATATCGACCAAGGCATGATCGGGTTTGCGCACCAGTTGCACGGCCCGGGTGTCGACGCCTTTGGCACGCAGCGCTTCATCAAACAGGCGCGCCAAAACCGCATTGGTATGCACCGCCTCCTTGCCTCCGCGAAGGATGACGGCATTGCCGCTCTTAAAACACAGTGCACCACCATCTATGGTTACATTAGGCCGCGACTCGTAAATGAAAAGAATGGTGCCGATAGGTACGGAAACCCGCGAGATACGCAGCTTGTCCTTGCGCACTTTTTTGCTGAGCAATTTTCCCAGTGGATCAGGAAAATCCATAATAGTTTTGATATTGTCGGCAATCCCCTTTATCCGCGCCGGATTCAGAAGCAACCTGTCCAGCATGGCGGAACTCAAGCCGCTTGCCTTACCGGCCTCCATATCTTTGGCGTTTTCGGCAAGGATATCGGTTTGAAACGCCAACAGCGACGCAGCCAATTCCTTTAAAACGCCATTGCGTTTAGATAATGGCAAGCTGCGCAAATGCCGGGATGCTTCGCGCGCGTTTTCACCCAGTTCCCGGGCATATTGATCGTTTTTCATATCCAGCACGCTTTGCTGGGTTTTGTGCGCGGCTCTTAAAGCGGCGGCGGTTCTTTGGGCCAGAGTAGTTTCCATAGCCTACAAAATAACATCCTGGAAATTTATTCCAACATGAAAACGAAGCTAGAAGATGACGAGCTGATCTCGATGGATCACTTCATCCGGCCCGGTGCGGTTCAGGATTTCCGGAATGCGGTGGCTTTTCTGGCCACGGATGAGCTGTACTTCGGCAGAGGAATAAGCGGTTCGCCCGCGCCCGATGACTTCACCAGACAGGTTGCAAATCTCGACGAAGTCTCCTGGTTTAAAAGTGCCCTTCTGGTCTTTGATACCCGCCGGCAGCAGGCTGGATTTGCCCGTGCGCATGGCTTTGACGCCGCCTTCATCCAAAAAAATCTGGCCCCGTGCCTTGGAAACAAAGGCCAACCAGCGCTTGTTTCGACCAATCTTATCCGGATTCGGCAAAAACAAGGTCCCGCGCCTGGCCCCTTGAACAAGTTCTAAAAGTTTGGCCCCATGCCCACGGGTCAAAACCGCTGGCGTTCCAGCTTCCGTGGCTTGGCGAATGGCCAGGAGCTTGGCTTTCATGCCACCCACACTGACCAGGGATCCGGGCTTCTCCGAAGCCAAGCGGAGGATTTCGGGAGTGATACGCGGGACCACGGAGATGGACTCCGCATCGGCATGCGCCTTGGGATTTTTAGTAAACAGGCCATCTTCATCGGAAAGGATGATGAGCAAATCAGCTTCTAGAAAATGAGCCACATCGGCGCTGAGCTTGTCATTGTCACCGACCTTGATTTCCTCAGTCGTGATGGTATCGTTCTCGTTGACAATGGGGATGACACCCTTGCTGAGCAGGGTCCCGACGGTTTTACGGATGTTGTTGTACCGGGTGCGATCGCGAAAGTCCTCGGCAGAAAGCAGAATTTGTGCCACCGTTTTGCCTCGTTTGGCAAAGGCTTCCGAGTACCTGTGCATGAGGCGAATCTGCCCGATGGCGGCACAGGCTTGTTTTTCCGGCAAATCCTTGGGACGCTGTTTGTACCCTAGAATCCCCATGCCCACCCCTACCGCCCCGGAGGTTACCAACACAACGGCATAGCCCCGGTCATGCAATAGGGACAGTTGTCCGGCAAGATGATCGAGATGGTCAGAAGCCAAAGAATTATCGGCACCGACAAGTATTTTGGTGCCAACTTTGACGACCAACTTGTGTAGCGATTGGAATAGTGTTTTGCGGATATCGTCCACAAGGCAAAGGTACTTATTCCCTAGCGAACTTTCTCTAAATCCTTAAGCAGCTTTTGATATTTTGAGCGCTCGGTTTCCAATCGCTCGATTTCGGCGCGCAAAGCAACGGTTTCTTTGTGAAGCACTTCGACCCTTTCGAGTAACGGCTGTGTCAAGGAGGATTTGCTTTGAAACTCTTGCTGGCTTTGCCGAGCTGCCAATCGGGCCTCGCTGGCTTCTTTGGCCAGCCATAGAAACGCTTCGGAATGCACCCGACGCACACCCCCGGTCCACTTTCCACGGTATTGTTCAAGCAAGGCAATGGCAGAATCCGGTCTGTCCAGGTACAACCAGGCAATGGACTTCCAATAAATGGCAATCTCGCCAACCGCCTGGTCTCTGGAAGCCAACAGGCTGTCGGCCATAGCTTTCGCTTCCGAATATTTTTTCATCGCGATGAACCGTGCCAAAACCCTATCTTGCGAAACCAGCACAGGCTCAACACTTGGCATCGGCTTAGTGGCACATGCCCAGAATAGCACACAGGTGGGGAGCAACCAGTAAAGGGTTCGCATCAAGGATCCCGTTTCAAGATTTGACTCGATCGAGCCAAATCGATCATTTGGTCACTGGTTCCGACATAATTCTCGACCATTGGCTCTTTGATTTCCTTGAGCCGCTGCGTTACCAGAAAAATACGCCGCACTTCAGACACGATGGATTGAAGTTTTGTTTTAGTGCTTTCATCCGATGTCTCGAGAATGGCGAGCAAATATTCCGCATTTCCACTGATGATCATGAGGGGATTATTGATTTCATGGTTTACGCTTCGGACGATTTGTTCAATGGCCTCCAAACGTCTTAAGCGCGTTTCCGCGTTCCGTTTTTCATCGAGTTGCGTGGACATCTGGTTGAAAACCACAGCCAACTCGCCAATTTCATTGCGCGTACCAACTTTTATCTGATGGCCCAACGCGCCTTTACCTATCTCGACAACGCCCATGCGCAGGGATTTCATAGGGTCCAGAATTTTCCATTTCAAGATGATGGCCAAATAACCTACCATGCCCAGTAGCAAAAACAAGGAATAGAAGAGGCGGACCTTGGAACGTCCCACGGAATTTCGCAAGCTCATCAACTTATCTCGACGCTCCTCGCGCATTATTTCCTGCGTTTGAAAGAGTCCTTCCCGCGCGCTTTGCTCAAAGGCCATAAAAGCCTCATTCGTGGCCTTGTCCAATTCAATGTCCTTTGGCCTAACAACTAGTGTCTTGTTGTTTATTTGAGATGGCTTCATGCCGAACCAGGTGCGCTTTTTGCTGACCGGAACCGCTTTATGGGGAACTTTTGGCTTTTGTCCCAGCAGAGGCGCTGTAGCCAAACTTTTGCGCAGGGCCCTCATGCGGTTTGTTTCCTGCACCGCGAACCGATCGACTTGGCGGATATACTCGAGATGCTTTTCATGGAGCACATGCAGGCTTTGCATGGAAGCTAAAGTTGTGTCGGAGCCATCACTGGTGATCATGGCATAAACAGTATTGATCTCCTTCAGGTTGCTTTGAAAGGTGCGGAGATAACTATAGTCGCCGAGCGATTCGAGCTTAATGCGTTCACGGGCGCTGGAAGAAAGTGTGTTGAGCCATCCAGACACATAATCATTGACATCGGCAGAATGCGCCAACTGGCGTGTTTTAACCAAGATGATGGTCATTTCATGGAAGAACAGCATCAGTAAAAACAGGATGCCCATAAAAACCACAAGCACTACGGCAGGCAATTGAAACCGAAGACTGTGGAAAATTTTAGCGAGCTGTGACGGTGATACCATTTTTTTCCAATACCCGGATTTACCATTCCCATTTTAGAGGCTGGATCCCTAAAAAGGCAACTTTTGAACACAACCCACATTTCTCAAAAAAGCCCGATTGCAACTGGTTTTGTCGCTTTCATAACCTTGTCGGCTCATTTCATGGCGTCGCCAGTTCATGCCTATGCTCCCGACGCGGAAGCGGTGCTGGAGGGGTTACAAACAGGAATGACAGCGGGATTGGTCAGTGAATCCGAGTACCAGGCGTTCCTATACAATTTGGAGGAAGAGGATGCCTGCGACACTTGGGCTTCTGCTAAACCAAACCTATCCGATGCCGTGTGGCGATACATTCTTGAAGTATGCCCGGATCTCAATCAGCCTGTTTCACCCTCTCCTACCCTGCGAACTCATGCTTCAGCGCTACAATCCGTGCAACCGCGCACAACAAATACCCACTATCCCAATCTACAGGGAGAAACCCACACTCCTTTTGGTGGGATGATGCTTTCTTTACGCGACCTTGCCTTGTATGACCGGCGCATTGAAGTTCAGGGAGGAGGGTTAAAAGTGTACGCCGGGCACCTTCAGTCGACATTTTTACCTACGCAATTGGACTTTGTTGCTGGCAGCCGATTCTATACGGGATGGACCGGTCATTCCGGTTTTTCCGGCCCACTCGCTTCCCCGAAAGCGGCTTTGGACGGCCTCAGCCTTTCCTATCAGGTCGCCAATTGGCAGGTTCAAGTCGCCGGAGCCTGGAATAGTATTGAAAACACAAGCGCAACAACTTCGACAGCTCATGAGCCTGATAGAAAAGACGCCTTGCTCTACCTTTTCGGTTTGGCCCGAAAAAATCTGAAGCTCCAGTTGGCGCACCAACGATTTGAGTCCTCCACGGCGTCTCCGGTGTCGGTGTCAATATGCGGCGGGTCGCTGCGCGATTCCCATGATAGGTGGAGAATAGGCCTAGCCGGATCGCTGTGGAAAGCGAAAGACCCAATAAGCGGTTCGCGTGAATTAAGACCAGGCCTTTACGGGGAAGGCGTCATCGGACTGCGGGGAAATTCCCAGTTGGAAATAAGCCAAGCCAGTCCGGGTTGGTCCAATCCCTTGCAATCTCCTCGGGGTTACCGGCAAGATACCCTTGATAGGCAATGGATTCTACCTGGAAGAGGTGAAGGACGGCTGCATGCGCGATCCCAAATTCCCATTTTCAACCATGGCGAATACCAAATGGATGTCCAGGCAGGCAGTGATATCATTTGGTTGCTTGGCTCCACGGGATTATTGGCCGCCCAATCCAGACTGGCCTTGATTCAAGTATTAGGCCACTGGAGTTATACCTGCGGAACCGGAAGCACTTTTAAGCGCAGTCGCTTGATTGAAGCATCCTCCACTGAAGAAGAAGCCAGAGGCGGCATTGGGCATATATTGCAGTGGCATGATTCTAGAATGAAGGCCCGCATGACTTTTATTCAACAGAAAACTGGCTATCAAGGGCCGTATCCAGAACCGCTTTCATTGTCCTTTGAACGGCTCAATGCACAATGGCCCATTCGAAAAATCAAAGCAGAAGTTTTTATCGGAAATATCCAAGACCCGGCCAACTACGTAAGACTTAGTTATAGCCAGGAATGGGATATGGGAAGCGGATTGAATCTAAAGCAGACGCTTCGTTTACCCTGTTCTCAAAACGAAGGCTTGAAAAAAGACCTCCAGTATCAACTGAGGCTGGAGGCAAACCTGTAACGATATTTCCCGTCGAGCATTGCAACCAATGCTTACCAACCCTTAGGCCAGGTCCTTGGGAATGCGTTCGAACTGAAGTATCGCCTCAAAAGTTTGTCGTTCCCGGATAATCTCACCCGCTCCATGGTGAATCAATATTTCCGGAGCCAATTTTCTGGTGTTATAGTTGGAACTCATAGCCGCGCCATAGGCACCCGCATCGTGCAGGATCAAATAATCGCCCACCACTGCATCGGGTAGAGTTCTGGTAGT
>JAYSRH010000339.1:0-3273 GCA_043721115.1 Fibrobacteria bacterium
AGCAATATGGCTCTCACTCTGAGTTTTGTTGACAACGATTCCTCCGGATCCGTACTCAGTTTGGGCACTTCGGCAACCAAAACCGATTTCAAAAGCGTCATTTCCGAAGGTAAAAAAGCCTTCTTCCAAATGAACGATATCCCCTTTTCCTCCTTGACCAATCGCAACACCACCATCATCGACGGCACTATTTTCGAACTGAAAAAAGTAAGCACTACGGTGGTCAAGCTGACTCAGGAATACGACAAGGACGGCATTAAGAAAAAGGTTCAGGATTTCCTGGACTCGTACAACCAGTTAATTAAGTACCTGGATGAAAAATCTAAAATCGAGGTTAGGAATAAAGACAGCAAGGATAAGACAAGTGGATTAAATGGAGGCGTGCGAAGCTCCGTAATCAAAGGACCGTTTGCGGGAGATTCCAATATTCTCGGCCTCAAATCGCAATTGCAAGGCCTGTTTACCAATAAAATTCCGGAACTTACGGAATCCAGCTTAAGTCGATATTCCAGCTTAGCGTCCATGGGCATCACTTCTGAGTACAAAACCGGATTTCTGACCATTGACGACACGTTGTTTAAAACTGCCATTGACCAGGATTTCGAAGGCATGAAAAGGTTGTTCACCACCAACGGGTATTCCACCAATCCCGCCCACACCTTTGGAACGTATTCCAAAGACACTAAGACCGGCGTTTATGAAGTCAATCCGGGCGCTGTTGGCCAAATCGATACTGCCAAAGAACGAGCGACAACGACATATGCCAATGCGACTATTACAGGTGATACAAGTATTACCGGCATAGGTGATATCATGAGCTCGACAACCGGAGACTCGAAAGGTCTAACTTTAAAAGCCCTCTCCACCAGTGGCGTGGGAACAATGACTTTTGTGCGTGGCGTGGCGGGACAGGTTTCGGATTTCTACAGCAAGATAAACAACTTCGTAGATGGATTCTTGACGACTACGGCCAAAAATTTCCAGGCCAGAATAACAGACCAGGATGCACAAATATCCAAGCTGGAGAAAAGGGTCGCTTCCGTTAAGACACGCCTCACCTCCCAGTTCGCTAATCTCGAATTGTCCATTTCCAAACTACAGTCCCAGAGCGCCGCATTCGGCGGACAGATCTCCAGCCTCAAGAGGTAATCGATGTCATACGCGCACCAGAGCTATAAAGCAGCAAATATCACCACGGCGGATCGTGGTAAGCTCGTGATCATGATCTACGATCATTGCATCAAGTGGTGCAAGAAAGCCGATGAAGAACTGCTTTCCAACAATGTTGAGAAAATGGTGAAGTCGGTGCAAAGGGTTCAGCAAGGCATCACTGAACTCATGTGTGCGCTGGACATGGAAAAGGGCGGGGACATCTCCAAAAATCTTTTCAGGCTGTACGAGTTCTATTCCCGGCACTTGACTCAGGCCATCAAACTCCGCTCCTCCCAATATCTACAGGATGTAATGGCCATGATGAGCAGTTTGCGGGAAGCCTGGCTTATCGCCATTGAAAATGTACGTCGTGAAGATCACAATTCGCTTTCTGACAAAGCAAGCTCTTCCCTATCCTTGGTTTCCTAACGAGCAATCGAAAAATCAGCATGCATCCCTTAACCCAGCAAACCATAACCGAGCTAGACATGCTTTACAGCCTATACCAAATGGCCGTAGACCTGGTGAAAAAGATTAAACCGGATGATGAAGACTTGACCCTGCGGATTCTTGACGCGCGCAAGAAAATCCTCGACCGTTCCGGCGAGGCGACGGTTCAGGTGTTGGGATTGCTTAAAACCATTCAAGCCGAGAAGTGGATACCCTCCAATGAAAAGGCCTTGGTGGAAGAGAAACGGAGTTTAGTCCTCGACTTATCCCTCAAAATGCAGGCTACGGACAATCAAGTTTTTCGGCTGATGCAGGCTAAAATGCAGTCGGTGCGAGGAGAGTTAGCCATGCAAACGGAGCGGAAGAACGGAATCAAAGCTTATATTCAGGCACCAAGGGCGATGCTTCACGTTCAATAAATGGCCGTTCGACCGCATAGCGGAATGCCTATTCGGCCTGCTTAACCCTCTTCTCCATCATCCGAAAATTCATTTTCTTCTTCATCTGCTTCGATTCCAAGGCCTGAAATATCTGGCAAATTGGCTTTGCGAGGCAACACTCCCGGCGGCGGCCCCAATGTTTTAAAAGCGGCAACAAACTGATCCACGGAGAGATCCTCGGCCCGTGCGTTTTCACCAGCTTCGACGGCAATGAGCGCGGCATTGACTTTATCTTTAGGATAGAACGGGAGCAAAGAGTTGCTCATCTTTTTGCGCTTCTGTGAAAAGGCCAGTTCCACAAATCTCAAGAACATGGGGTCTTCGGTTTTAGGAGCTGCCAGTGGAGTGAGGCGGAGGGTGGCTGACAGCACCTTGGGCCGGGGGCGGAAGGCGTCTTGCGGGATTTTCTGCAGCATTTCCGCAGTGGCGTGGTTCTGGATGAACACGGAAAGAAAGCCGAAATTTCGAGTATGGGGATTGGCGCAAATGCGTTTGCCCACTTCGTATTGAACCATGATATTCATGGCTTTAAAGCGGTGGATAAGCGGCAGAAACCGGAAAAGAATAGGCGCGGCCCTATTGTAGGGCAAGTTTCCAACTAAAAAAGGCTTGGTACCTGGCTTCGGAGCGCTTCGCAGCAAAACATCCTCGACATCGATGCGTGTGGCATCGGCTTGGATGACTTCGAGATTGCCCCATTCCGGGTGCTTGCGCAGATGCTCCACCCACTTGGAATCGATTTCAATGGCGGTGAGCTTTTGGCAGCGGGGCAGCAATCGGCGCGTGATCGCGCCCGCACCTGGACCAATTTCCAGTACCCAATCAGCGGGTCCGCAGGGTACATCTTCCGCTATTTGGCGGATCACGGACTCGTCTACGAGAAAATTCTGACCGAATTTCCACCGTTTTTTCCGGTCGTCCTGTCCATCCTGAGAATCTGCTTGGGGTCTTTGCATTCGGAAGTAGAGTTTGCCGCATGATGAAGGTTGATGGAAGAGCTCGGCGAACGCCCTTCCTGCCGGGGGCGTAAAACTAGCAAATGCATTCCCTAGCAATAGACATATCAAGGGCTTGGGCGAAAAATAATCGTCCCCTCGAACAGGTTTGAAATGCCCATTTTCGTATAATAATCAAGTTGTTTTTCCCTGACCTGGGGTGGAGTTTATCCGCTTGTCCAAAATTTTCAAGTGTATCCAAGACCAAGCTGCCTGCACTTGGCCTAGGAATAAAC
>JAYSRH010000340.1:0-3270 GCA_043721115.1 Fibrobacteria bacterium
CACACGGATTTTTGCGCGCAGCCAAGCGGATAGCACCAAGAAAGACAGCGTGGATATTACCGTGAAGCGGGATTCGCCCCAAGTGACCGTTGGACATGACACTGTAGTCACGGTGGGAACTACCTTGACCTTTACCCCCGTTGTCGCCTCGCAGGAATACGGCGTCGTCACTCAATTCAAATGGGATTTGGACGGCAACTCGGTGTGGGATGATTCTTCTACTATCGTAAAAACCGTATCCTATAAATTTGACGTGGAAAAAGAATATGGGGTGCGCTTTTATGTGCGTGATACGGAAGGCAATGAAACCATTGTGTCCCAGAAAGTTAAAGCCACCAAAGGGCCGACTGTAACTTTTCTCACTCCGTTAACTACTGGCACCTATTTAACGCGGCTCAGCACGGTCGATATCACCGGCGGTTCCACAACACCTCAAGGCCCAGGGGCCATTAAAAAAGTGACCTATATGCTGGGCACCACGGTCGGCACCCTAAGCACAAATTTGGCCACCAACGGATCGGGAACGTGGTCGATAAAAGGTATTTCCCTAGTGAACAATGCGACCGTGGATATCAAGGTTATCGCCACCGATAGCTTTGGGATTTCGGGTCAGTCCGTGCTTTCGATACAGATGGATTCGACTGCGCCTTCGATGCCGATTCTGTTGGGCACTTCACCCACTGCATCGCTCCCGAAATGGACCTGGACCTCCGGGGGCGGCGGCACCGGCGACTTCCGATTCAAACTCGGCGACGCTAATTTTTCAGGCACTGAGCCCACGGTCAAAGTGCTGGAATACCCGCTTGCCTCGGCAATTACCAAAACCCTATATACCCTGTACGTTGAAGAGCGTGATGTTGCCGGAAACTGGTCCTTGCCTGCCAGTCTTTCGATACTGTATGACCTTTCCAAACCGACTGTGAGCATCACCAAGCCGCAATCCTCCGGCACGTATTTGACCCGGCTTGGAACCGTTGACCTGGCCGGCGGCACGACCAGTCCGCAAGGCGCCGGAACCATCAAATCGCTAGTCTATACGATAGACGGAGTGTCGGGAACACTGGCAACGAATTTGTTAAGTGACGGCACTTGGTCCATCAAGGCTATACCCCTAGTGAACAACACGACCGTTGCGATAAAAGTAACGGCAACGGATAATCTTGGGAATCAAGGCGAAGCCATGGTGTCCGTATCCATGGATGCCACTGCGCCGAATGCGCCTTCTATTATTGCTGCGCCTCCGACAATTGTGAACATTCAAAATGCGCCGTCCAGTTTACAATGGGGATGGAATGGCTCAGCCGTGACAACGGATTTGTTTGTGATTAAAATAAATGGAAAGGAAGTCGCCCGACAGAGTGGGACAACCTATAGTATTAGTCCCTATTCGGACACCACGTACCAGTTTGATGTGTCAGAAATTGATTTGGCCGGTAACGCCTCAAGTCCCACTTTGAGCGCTCTTGTCAAAGTGGACCGGAGTAAGCCAGTATCACCAATATTGAACCAGCCGAATACCCCAAGTAATTCGGCCAAATGGACTTGGGGACCAGGCGGAGGCGGCAATGGCACCTTCCAATGCCAATTGGATGGAGGCACGATTGTTACTTGCACAACGCCTTACACAATAGCCACGCCTACAAATGGTGATCATTATTTAAATGTGCGCGAGCTCGATGATGCCGGCAATCCAGGTGACTGGGCCACCAAAACGGTGACCATTGATTTGGTACCGCCGGAATTAACTTTGAAAAACTATCAAACGGTTCCAACACAAATCATAAATACTATCGAGCCATTCATGGTGACTTCGTATGATATTGTAAGCTTGAAGTCTGTCGAATATAAGGTTGGTACCGGTGGATTTACACCGGTCGCTAGAGTAGACGGAGTGAATTGGCCATTTACTCCAACACTAACACCTGGTTAGACTCAGGACATCACCATTCTCGCAACAGATGTGGCCGGAAATCCAACCACCTTGGTTGTTCAGGTTACCTACCAACCAACAGTGCTTTTTGTCCTAAAAGGCGCAAAGGGAAAGGGGGATGGTTCTTCATGGGCAAATGCCTTTACAGAGCTTGGACCTGTATTGGCTGCCGGGGTGACCTACCCAGGTAAAACGAATATTTGGGTCTCAGAAGGCACCTACCTTCCGGCCGCTGGAGTAGGATTTACCTTTAAATCCAATACAGCAATAACAGGTGGCTTTGCGGACCAAGGGGGAGACAGAACTATAGATGGACGCGATCTGATAAATAACGTGTCCAAGTTAGATACACATCCAGATGGGCTTGGAGGGATAAGAAATACTTGGAGTTCGACAGATAATGTAGCCCATACAGAAATTAATTTTGAACTTGCAAATTTTACCTTTATCGGTGGAGGCCCGAGCCAAATTTCAATTTACGATGGTAAAAAGGTCACTCTAAAGAATATTATTTGCAAAAATTTATCGACAACTACCCTCCTACAGATTTCTGGTGCATCTACGGTTGACATCTTAAATTGTGAATTTTCTGAAAATACTGGTGGTGACGGTCCGTTCTTGATGCGGGACGCGAATGTCAGAATTCTAAATACAAAAATAATTAACAACATAGCACTTGGTGAAGGTGGCGGAATTACATTTGGAACTGGCCATTTATGTGCAGGCGGAAATTCTATCATTCAGGGAAATGGCGATATTACACGTAAAAGCCCATTTTTTCCTGTTGAAGTAGACATGGGCTATCAATTGGGAGCCTCTTTCGATTACGAACCAAGTGTTACTATTGGTCCTGGTGGAATTTACGATCCCATGGCGTATAAAAAAATCACCATTGTAACTTCTTGCCCAGCCCCATTCTAAATGCAAAAAAGATTTACAGACTAAAATGGTTAATGCGAAATAACCATAGAATCAAAATGACCAAATAAAAAAACCGGACAGTTAACATCCGGTTTTTCCTTCAATTTTCAGCTTGTCCTCAATCTTTATTGCTGAAATACTCTCGCTGAAAAGGCATTCCCTGGCCCTTATGACCACCGCCCCTGCGTTTTCCTGGACCCTGGGAGTTTCCCTTGCCGTCCTGATTATTTCGGCCATGCCCATTGCCCTCAACATTTTGGTTAGCGGCAGGTCTTAAGGCAGGATTGGCTCCAGAAGCTTGTGCGTATCCGGATGAAGCGGGTGTGCGCGGGAGGTGGGAAACATGTGTATCATTGCGGTTACTGGAGCTGCGCACACCATTTCCATTGCCGTTACCGCCATGTCTATTCCTAGATTGA
>JAYSRH010000341.1:0-3260 GCA_043721115.1 Fibrobacteria bacterium
TCACGACTCTTCTATCGGCGTGGCCCCAAACGGAAGACCTCCCAATATTGTGATGCTGATTTTGGAATCGCATCGCGGCGTCAATTGCGGTTACCTTAAACCATATGGGGCCTTTGCCGATGCCACTCCCGTGATGGACAGTCTCGCTGCTGGGCAGGCGCATGCTTGGACTCGTTTTGCCTGTTCGGGCATTCCCACCATCAATGCCTTGATGAGTATTCACTTGTCGATACTTTCTCATCCCTCCCGCATTATCGCGAGCGATTTTACCACGTTGCATCATAATGCTTTTACTGCGGTCTTGGGCCGCCACGGCTATCGGACGCACTTTTTTAGCGCTGCAGATCCTGCCTGGGATGGGCAAGTTCCTTGGCTGCGCCAATGGTACCAAAGCGTAACCTATGATCGAAGCCGGGAAACGGATGATGCGACTCTGCAAAACATGGCGCAGTGGATGAAAGACAGTTTAAATGGAGAACAGCCTTTTCTGGTTACCGCCATGACTAAAACCAATCACTATCCGTTTAATCATGAGCCTGGCGTGCGTAAGTTGCCACCGGGAGCATCCCTGCAGGAAAAGATGCTTGCCACCATGGAATATACAGACGCCTCGGTGGGTCGGTTTCTGACTGGAATTAAGCAGGAGCCGTGGTTCGACAACACCATTGTCCTCATTCTCGCCGACCATGGTTTTCCGCTCTCCGAACATGGCTCCTCGAACATTGGGTATGGACTCTATACAGAATCCGTCTGGATCCCTTTCCTAATGCTCGGACACCATCCCCGCATGGGTGATCCCGAACTGCATGACTACCCAGCCAGTCAGTTGGATATTGGTCCCACAGTACTGGCCTTAGCCGGCATCCAGGAAGCGAATCATTACTTGGGCCATGACCTTTTCCGTCGGGCTTCCGGCAAAAACAGTTTGAGCTATTTGATTCGAGGTGAACAGGGGTCACTTGAACAAGGTGCGCGAGAAACCGGTTATTTGAGAATCCACGGCCCACTGGGCACCACGCCAAGGGAACAAGGAAATGAGGTGTTCAACACATCAACTGACAAACAGGAACGAAAAAATCTATTCGCAGTTCAGGACAAAATCAACTTTGATTCCTCGCTGCCCTTTTTACAGACAGTGGCAAAACTGAATACCTATGCCGTGGAAGCCAATGTACTTTGGCCCGATTCCATCCATGCAGCCATGTCTTCACGCTTAAAATAGCCGGGACTTTCCGATAGACGGGTAGCCGGACCCTGTAATCCCAAAAGGAGGCTTTCCTGGCCCCTATGGAGACCTTGAAATTTCCTTTGACAATGTTAAATTAGACCGCTTCTTGGGGTCGCAACCCCTTGGGGGTCATAGCTCAGTTGGTAGAGCGCTTGCATGGCATGCAAGAGGTCTGGAGTTCGATTCTCCATGGCTCCACCATTTTTTAATTTCCCTTTGCCACTTTTATTTGCAAATTCAAGCTTCGTTTGGCAACCAGCAATCGGGCTTCCAGCACCGCAGGGTCCCATACTTTTTCAGCTACATCATCGACACCCGCTTTGATAGCCTCTAGGTGAAGTTGTTTGTCCGCATTTGCAGTGAGTAGCAGAAAATAGAAGGGACGATTATTCATAATTAATCGTGCTCGTCTGCAAAGTTCGATGCCTTCCATTCCGGGCATCGACCAATCACTGATACAAATATCCGGTGGATTTTCCGCAAGAACTTTCAATGCGGCTTCCCCGCTCTGTGCTTTGAATACGCTGCATTCTTGTTTTGTAAGTTCGGCGCTTAATATAGCGAGGTCAACCGGATCGTCATCCACTAACAGTATGTTTAACGGCCGTTCCATTGCCCTTTCAGCCATACATTTCCGCAACTTTAGGGATGCGGACCACTGCAAACCAAAATTCCTTCAGCTGCGAAATCACATATCTAAATTGGTCCATGTCTGGAGGTTTAGTGATAAAGCAATTGGCTTGTAGTCGGTAGGACTCCAATATATCCTTTTCCTGGTTTGAAGTTGAGAGAATGACTATGGGGATGTGCGTAAGCTTAGGCTCGTTTTTTATTTCGGCCAAAACTTCCTTTCCTGATTTTCCAGGTAGATTCAGATCCAGCAGAATCAGGTCGGGAAGAATAGCATCGTGGAACGGAGGCTTACGGCGCAATTTGGATAATGCGGCATCTCCGTCGGAGGCAACATCTAATTCCACCAACAACTTTGTTGCCGAAAGCGCGGCTCGGGTCAATGCGACATCAGCCAAATTATCCTCAATCATAAGGATACGGATGGGCTCATACTGCATGGAATACCTCTTTCTGAATGCTCTTAATTGAATTGGATTGGATTACTTCTGATGGAAATTCTATGTAAACGGCTACACCTCCAAGGCTGGAGTCTTCCATTTTGATTTGGCCACGGTGTTGCTCCACAATACGGCGGCACAAAGAAAGGCCGATTCCCGTGCCTTTTATTTCTGATTGATTATGTAATCTCTGAAACATTTGGAAAACCTTTTCTCGATACTCCGGTTTAATACCAAGGCCATTATCCTCTATCTGTAGGATCCATTTTTGCTTCGTTTGGTGAGCACTTATACGAACCAAGAGCGGTTTTGATTTGTTTCGATATTTAATGGAGTTCATCAGGAGATTGTCGAAAAGCTGTGACAGTCTTATCGCATTGCCTTTGATGACGGGCAGTCCAGGTAAGACCTCCACCTTGCCATCCACCGCGTTCAGATCAGGCTCCAGATTCCGGACATTGCGGGCGAATAGGTCGCCCAGATCAATGGATTGGGCTGTCTGAGGTACCTTTTCAACCCTGGATAATTCAAGCACGCCTACTATCAGTTTCTGCATGCGATCCACGGCCTCGGCAATGAATCGACCATATTCTCTAGATTGGCTGTCTTTCTGTATTTCCGGATTTTCCAAGAGCAACTTCACGAAACCGGAAATGTGGCGTAGAGGGGTTTGCAAATCATGTGAAGCGATGAAGACGAATTGCTCCAAGTCTGAATTGCTGCGTTCTAGGTCCTTGGTGAATTCACCCAATTGCAGATTTGCCGTGAAAGCTTCGTTTGCCTTGGCCTCTGTTTTTGCGCTTAAATTTAAGGCGAACCAAGTAAAAGCCGCAAGTAATAATCCGGTAATTGTAATGACAAAATAGGCCCTATGGTTCATCGTATTCCTTATATACGCCGCATTTGAGAGATCAGCTATTGCAGTACGATTTGCAAAAGGAAATGCAGTTTGTGTTATGCCG
>JAYSRH010000342.1:0-3258 GCA_043721115.1 Fibrobacteria bacterium
ATTTGACAGAAGAAAATCAATGAAAGAGCAGCTTGGTAATTTTTTTGATGACAAAGGAAATTACGCCTTTAACAAGGATACCCATGTTGAAAATATTAGGGTTATGATTGAGAAAATAGTTTCCGGCTCGGTAGCTCTTAGAACTGGATTCGTTGAAAAAATCGTAATGCTTTCGTTACTTAACGACTATTTTTCAGTAGACTATAATCTTCTTCAAGATGGCGACGAGTTAATTAAAATGTCGCCAGGAAAAAGGGGGATAATTTTATTTCAGCTTTTTCTACACCTTAGCAAATCCAGCAACCCGATTCTAATCGATCAGCCAGAGGATAACCTTGATAACAGAACTGTGTATCAAGAGTTAAATGATTTTATCAAAACCAAAAAATCCATTCGACAAATTATAATAGTTTCACATAACCCAAACTTGGTAGTTTCTACAGACTCAGAAAATATTATTGTTGTAAACCAGGGCGGGCAAAATAAATCCGGGAAAAATCGAAAATATCATTTTGAATATGTTAATGGTGCAATTGAACATTCTTTTAAAAATCCCTCGGAGAGCGATGGAGTTTTATTCCAGAGCGGAATTCGAGAACACGTTTGTGATATTCTCGAAGGTGGTACCGACGCTTTTGAGAAACGAGAATCGAAATATGGGTTCAAATAGGATCTGAAATATGCCATTCCATCCAATTAAATTTTGGTTTACCACAAAGAATCTGGGAAAAGTATACGATGCCTCTTAGTTGGAACGAAATACGTGATCGTGCAATTCGATTCAGTAAAGAGTGGAAGGGTGAGTTTGATGAACGTGCTTCGGCCCAATCATTCTGGAATGATTTTTTTGAAGTCTTCGGAGTGTCACGTCGTCGACTTGCCTCCTTCGAAAAGCATGTTCATCTTCTGGGCGATAAACAAGGCTTCATTGATTTGCTTTGGAAGGGTGTTATTTTAGTTGAGCATAAAAGTGGTGGAAAAGACCTTGACAGGGCCTTTGAGCAGGCAACGGGATATTTCCCAGGTCTAAAGGATTACGAACTTCCCAAATACGTTTTGGTTTCAGATTTTGACCGCTTTCGTCTTTACGAATGCGAAACCGGCAAACGTGCCGATTTTCAACTCAGCGAGTTACATAAAAGCGTCAATCTTTTCGGTTTCATGGCTGGCTATCAATCTAAGGAACCAACGCCTGAGGATCCGGTCAATGTCAAGGCGGCTGAACACATGGCGACAATCCATGATCGCCTTGCCGCATCAGGTTATAAAGGTCATGAGCTTGAGGTTTACCTTGTACGGGTCCTCTTTTGTCTATTCGGGGATGACACAGGAATTTTTGATAAGAACCAGTTTCAGGACTATCTAATCCAGCGTACAAGTGAAGACGGTAGTGATTTGGGTATTCGGCTTGGGCAGCTTTTCCATGTACTCAACACATCACCAGAAAAGCGACAAAAAAACCTGGACGAACAACTGTCGGCTTTCCGATATGTAAATGGAAAGCTTTTCGAGGAGCAATTATCTCCTGCAGATTTTAACCGGGATTTACGCGAATCACTCCTTGAATGCTGTTCATTGGATTGGAGCATGATTTCGCCCGCTATTTTTGGCTCTCTGTTTCAGGGGGTAATGGACCCAAAAGCTCGGCGCAATCTTGGTGCTCATTACACCAGTGAAAAGAACATTATTAAACTGATAGGTCCACTTTTCTTGGACGAACTGCGAGCAGAGTTTGAAAGAATAAAAGGAAACGCCAAGTTGTTGCGCGATTTCCATGACAAGCTGGCATCATTGAAATTCCTTGATCCTGCCTGTGGCTGCGGTAACTTCCTTGTTGTCACATATCGTTGCCTTCGATATTTGGAAATGGGCGTCTTGAAAGAGCTTTACAAGAAGGAACTCAAAGCCGGGCAACGCGTTCTAGATATTGGACTTCGTGTGAAAGTCAATGTGAATCAGTTTTACGGAATAGAAATCGAGGAGTTTCCGTCACGCATAGCCGAAGTTGCCTTATGGCTAACCGATCATCAGATGAACAACATGGTTTCCGAAGCATTCGGTGAAGCTTATGTCCGGCTACCATTGACAGTTTCTCCAAACATCCATTTCCGAAACGCCCTACGGGTGAATTGGGAAGATATTGTCACCAAGAAGGAATTGTCGTTCATACTTGGCAATCCCCCATTTGTTGGAAAGCAATATCAGAATGCCGAACAAAAGGCGGACATGGATTTAGTTTTCTCCGGAGTCAAAGGATCGGGTGTTTTGGATTTCGTTACTTGCTGGTACGTGAAGGCCGCGGAATACATTCGGAAAACAACAATAAAAGTTGCCTTTGTTTCCACAAATTCCATTGCTCAAGGCGAGCAAGTCGGTATTCTATGGAATGAGCTATTCAGCAAGTACCGATTAAAAATCCATTTTGCCCATCGTACTTTCAATTGGAGTAACGAGGCCCGTGGTAAGGCCGCAGTACATGTCGTCATCATTGGCTTTGCAAGTTACGACGTTCCTGAAAAAAGAATATTTAACTATGAAGATATAAATGGAGATTCGTTTGAGGTTGAAGCAAACAACATTAATCCCTATTTGGTCGAAGGCGTCGATTTATTTTTAAGTAAAAGAAGGCAGCCTATTTGTAGTGTGCCAGAAATGAATTATGGCAGTATGCCAAATGACGGCGGCCACCTTTTATTAGACGATGAGGAAAAAAGGGAACTACTTGCCAAGTGTCCAAAAGCAAATAAATTTATCAAACGCTTTGTGATGGGCGAAGAACTCATAAATTCCATTTCAAGATGGTGCTTGTGGTTGGAGGACTGTACCCCGCATGAACTTCGAGAAATGCCAGAGGTATTAACCCGTGTCGAGAAAACCAAGGCAACGCGCCTATCCAGTAGCCGTCCAACTACTAGAGAGTTGGCTGCATCCCCCACAAAATTCGGCGAAGTGAGGCAGCCAAAAGGAAAATACTTAGCGATACCGGCAGTGTCATCCGAAAGAAGAGTGTATATCCCTATTTCATTTTTGGATGTAGACACTATTGCGGGAAATAAAGTCTTTACGATAGAAGGTGCAGCTATTTATCATTTTGGGATTATTACCTCAGCTATGCACATGACTTGGATGAGGTACACGAGCGGAAAATTGAAAAGCGATTACAACTTTAAGGACATAGGCTGAAGTTTTGCCGCTCAGCCCAAAGCGGTCCCTCGGCAGGTTCTGCAAAACTTTGGGCTATGTCGTGTTGAACGAAGC
>JAYSRH010000343.1:0-3245 GCA_043721115.1 Fibrobacteria bacterium
GGTCAGCGGAAAAAATCGCCGACTATCTCAATTGCAGTCCTGAAGAAGCCATGGCGTGTTTGCGGAGGTACATCGTGTCTAAAAAAGTGAATAGCCAAAATTCCACCCCTGAGAGAATACGAGAAGCATTTTTTGAGTGGCTGGGAGGAGTTGTGGAATTGGACGAAAAGGCAAAGCGTGGATTGGCAAGCGAGCTGTCTTCACTCGTGGCGAATCAATTGCACGCGGCTGCTTTGGCGAAGGAAGATTTATTCCAGATTTCCAGCGGCCTGGAAGGGCATGTTTCGAGCGCTCCAATCGACAAGCCTTCCGTTTCATTGGCGCCGGAACCCCCGAAATGGGGCCCACAATGGAAAGCTTAAAAATCCCACGTTGACTTTGATTTTTTTGGGGTGATAAAATTGTCACCATAATGCTATTGAATCACCGGACGGTGAGTTTGAAATTGATTTTTTTGTTTATTCTGCCTGGTGCGGGGTTAGTGGCGTGCCATAAAAAAAATGACTTACCCATCCCGGTACAAAAGCCAAGTCAGCCTTCCGAAGCCTCAGTACCCCAACCTGAAACGGGGAGCGATATTGCAGAAATCTCCAACCCCGATACTGCATCGGTTGTTCCGAACTCTGCCACAGAGCAAACAGTTTCACTTTCATTTACATCGCATCCAGTCACACAAGCCTGGATCGGTCGTACATACAGTTATCGTCCAAGCATCGCGCACTCTGGGGCGTACAAGTGGGTTCTGGTAAAAGGCCCCGATTCGATGCGGGTCAACTCGGATGGATTGGATTGGATGCCGACCCAGGTCGGTAATTATTCCGTGATCTTGACAGCACGTCTGGAAAAATCGACTTCCAACGAAAAACCGCGTCAAGCAAAACAAGAGTTTTCCATAACTGTAAACCGGGTCCTTGAATTGGCCTTGAAACCCTTATCGACGCAGGTAAACAAAGGGGATACGGTGTCCTTTGATCTTAGGACTTCCACCTACCCAGAATGGGCGGCGAACGAGGTCAAAGCCCGCATTGATTTTGAAGGCGATGGAAAGTGGGACTCGACATTCAAGCCTTGGGACAAAAATAAAATCATCCGAAAAGTCTATGAGGTTGCGGGTAAATATTCCCCCAAATTTTCTGCGCAATACAAGGATCAGGAAATCCAAAATTTGGGTGCAACGGTCTCCGTTGTCAGTGCGGTGAATGCCATTTTTACTCTGCGCCCAGATACAGTAGAGCCGGGAGGTCCGGTAACCGTAGACGCATCCGGTTCTCAAGGAGATGGTCGCCTGATTTACAGCCTTGATTTGGATGGCGATGGCACTCAGGACTGGACAGACTCAACCAGCGGAAAGTGCGTACTACCGGCGCCAAAGTCCGGCATGTACCAGGCTGGCCTTTCTGTCCGAAATCCGATGGGGCAAGAAGGACACGTGACCCAAGCATTGCACGTGAATGTCAAAGTGAAGCTGGAAGTGAAGGTTAAAAACCCAAAGGAAAATATGGCGGCAGATGTGGAATTCCGAATTCATGCCATGGACGCGGAAGATAGTCTCGTGAAAACGCGGATTAATTATGTCGGTGATTCATCAAGCTGGGTCAGCCGTTCGACTCCACCGGACAGCGCACTCAATTCTAAAAATTGGTTGCTACGCTTTCGGCATGCTTATGGAAAAGTCGGCAAGTATACAGCAACTATTTGTGTGTCCTCTTCCGATGGAAGGGAAACCTGTAACAAAAATTCGATAGAAATTTTCAATGCTATGCCAATATGCATTCCGGGACCGGATTTACACGCTACGCTGGGCCAACCCATCAGCATTGAAGGCAGTGGCGTGGATCCAGATGGAAAAATTGTGAAATGGGAATGGGATCTGAATGGAGACGGAAAATTTGATCTGGCCTCGGCATCCAGCAGCAAGTTTCAATACACGTTTTCCAAGCTAGGGATATTCCCGATGGTTTTACGGGTAACCTCTGAAGATGGCAAACAGGCAACCGCCACCCGCAAAGTGGAGGTGCGAAAAAAATGGAAAGCCTGATGCAATGGCAGACGCCGGGGCGAAGTCGAATCGCAGGGCTGTGCTTTGCTGCCGGATTGTTGTTGTGTCTTACAGTAAGCCCGACGCATGCCGACAAATTAGTCCTTGGTGATGGCCGTATTATTTTTGGCACGATAACTGATGAAAAGGATTCCTTGATCCGGTATTTTGATCGATTCGAAAGACCGCGGAAAATCACCGCCAAGTCAGTGGATACTATTCATTACGATTCCAAAGGCGTCCCCGGGCTGGTAAAGGTCGCCTTTCGCAAAGGTCAGCCGCAAGACCGAAGCGGTTTTTTCCGGCTACGTCATTCTGAAGAGCTCGACTTGGATGTTGAATACCATACCGACTCCTTATCGGAACTTGACCTATTCTTCCGCAATGATGTGCACTTTCGGATTCTGCCTAATTCCCGGTTCAGGGTCAGCAAGGCACCCAAATCCTTGAATGGGACGGTTGAAATCAATCTTTATTCCGGAAGTTTGCTGGCAACTTCACCGAATGAAGCTGCCTTGTCCCGGATAGTCACGCCTTGGGGCATTGCCGTAGGACGGGCAAAATTCCAGTCCGGTGTCATTGCCTCCGCAGCGGATTCGTCCCTAATGGTTCTGTGCCAAAATGGACTTGTTGGTATTCAGGAATCCTCAGACAGCCCGGGAGAATTGGTGGTTGAGGTAGGGAAGGCTGTTTCCATTTTCAAAAAAGACGGACTGTTCAACCGTCGGGATCCGGATCCGGAATCCGAGCAACGATTGCGTGGCTTAGCGGCCAACATGGGTCACTATCAATTTTCCGAAATCGAGTACCCGAAAATAGGGTACCTGCCAAAGGCCATTACAGGACTGGGCTTTATGGTTTTCTTCTATGGCACCGCCATCGGAATTCTGGACTATGTCAATCATATCTAAAGAAAGCAAGTGGACCTGGTCCAGGGCCTTTGTGTTGGCAATTGTCGGCAGCGTACCGGTGTGGCCGCAGTTTACGGATTTCCAAGGTGGGAAACTGTATTTGAAAATGGAAGGCAATATGTCCCCCTTTGGATTGGGAAGCAATACTGGGGCGCGTGGGGCGATGAGCAATGTAACGTCCATGTATCCAACAGCAGCGAGTATTTTCGGGAATCCGGCGGCTCTGGGATATCTGCAAGGCATGTCGCTTCAATCCGACTTTTTTCTGCCTGGATTGGGCTTGGGCGTCAGTAGTG